>JAJYVQ010000116.1 GCA_021791915.1 Actinomycetes bacterium
ACTAAGTTAGGAACTGTATTACCTGTATTAAAGTTTAGATTTGAACTGTTAGGTCTAGTAGATCCTGTTGGATATATTGTTAAAAATCCACCATTTTGTGTTGTATTAGCTGCAGTTACATTTAATACAACTGCAGTTGCGCTAGAAGGTATGTTAACTGTACCAAAAGTTCCAGTTACATTAATATTTATTGTAGATCCAGCAGATATTGTACCATTTGATGCAGTTCCATTGTTACACTGGTTACTAGCTATGCCTGCTCCAACAGGTCTTGTATCACATATTCGCAATGGGGTTATTGGGACATAAGTATCGTTGGTATATGTGAACTGATCGTTAGTTGAAGTAGCAGATGTACCTGCAGATGTTGTAACGGTAATGTCTACAGTACCAATATTCGAACTAGCTGTTGGAGATACTACTGTAATCTCTGTATCTGATACAACAGTATACGTTATGGCGGGAACACTACCAAAGTCAACCGCAGAAGCTGCATAAAAGTTAGAACCACTCAATGTTACAGTTGTACCTCCTTGGATTGTACCCGAATTAGGGGAAACTGAAATAACCGTTGGGCTACCGGGATACAATAATTCACGAATTCTCAAGTTACCAGAATCTGCGATAAAAATGTTTCCCATTGAGTTTATAGAGACACCTAACGGAGTAGAAAGTTCAGACAGAACCGAGGGTCCGCCGTCTCCTGAATCACCCGAATTTCCGTTACCTGCAACTGTATAGATATAACCTTTGATCATAGATGTGAGGCCATAAGGACAGTTTGAGCTACAGTTAGAATTTGCAACCAGTCGGATTCGGTTATTATTAGAATCTGCAACTAGAATATTTCCACTAGTGTCCACAAAAATACCTTTTGGAAAATTAAGTTCAGCTAGAGCTCCCATTCCATTGTCACCATTATATCCTGCCATACCGTTACCCGCAACTGTGTAAATATAACCTTTGGTCATAGAAGCCAGTCCATATGGACAGTTTGAGTTACAGTTAGAATTTGCAACCAGTCGGATTCTGTTGTTATTAGTGTCTGAAATAATCAAGTCACCAATTGAGTCGACGGATAGAGCATCTGGAAAGTACAATTCTGAAGACACTGCAGGATTGGTGTCACCATTATATCCTTCAGTACCGTTACCAACAACGGTATAAATATAACCTTCGGTCATAGAAGTTAAACCATATGGACAGTTTGAGTTACAGTTAGAATTTGCAACCAGTCGGATTACACTATTAGCAGTATCTGCAATTAAAAGATCTCCCAAGGAGTCAACAGCGATACCATTTGGATAATTAAGCTCAGCTAATAATGCGGGTCCGCCATCTCCTGAATAACCCGGATTTCCGTTGCCTGCAACTGTATAAATATAACCTTTGGTCATAGAAGTTAGACCATATGGGCAGTTAGAGCTACAGTTAGAATTTGCAACAAGTCGGATTCGGTTATTTTTAGTATCTGCAATTAAAAGATCTCCCAAGGAGTCAACAGCGATACCATTTGGATAATTAAGCTCAGCTAATAATGCGGGTCCGCCATCTCCTGAATAACCCGGATTTCCGTTGCCTGCAACTGAGTAGATATAACCTTTGGTCATAGAAGTTAGACCATATGGGCAGTTAGAGCTACAGTTAGAATTTGCAACCAGTCGAATTCTGTTGTTATAAGTGTCTGCAATTAAAAGATCACCTAAGGAGTCAAACGAAATACTTTCAGACTGCGTAAGTTCAGCGGAAGTTGCAGGTCCGCCATCTCCTGAATAACTGTATGTTCCGTTACCAACAACAGTGTAAATGTATCCTTCTGTCATAGAAGTTAGACCATATGGGCAGTTCGAGCTACAGTTAGAATTTGCAACCAGTCGAATTCTGTTGTTATAAGTGTCTGCAATCAATAAATTTCCCGAAGAGTCTACTGTAACATTTTCAGGCATTACAAGTTCGGCTGAAGTTGCAGGTCCGCCATCTCCTGAATAACCAAACATGCTGTTACCTGTAACTGTGTAGATATATCCTTTGGTCATAGAAGTTAGACCATATGGGCAGTTCGAGCTACAGTTAGAATTTGCAACAAGTTTGACGCTGCTATCATTAGTATCTGCTATCAATAAATTTCCAGAAGAGTCTACTGTAACATTTTGAGGATTGGAAAGGTTAGCTGAAGTTGCAGGTCCGCCGTCTCCTGAAGGACCAAACATGCCGTTACCTGCAACTGTGTAAATATATCCTTTGGTCATAGAAGTTAGACCATATGGGCAGTTCGAGCTACAGTTAGAATTTGCAACCAGTCGTATTACGTTATTAGCCGTATCTGAAATTAGCATATTTCCAGCTGAATCTATTGATACTCCCCATGGCTTACCTAGTTCAGCTGAAGTTGCAGGTCCACCATCACCTGAATAACCTACCATGCCGTTACCGACGACGGTATAAATATATCCTTTGGTCATAGAGGTGAGATTATATGGGCAGTTCGAGCTACAGTTAGAATTTGCAACCAGTCGGATTCTGTCGAAATCAGTGTCTGCAATCAATATATCGCCATCGGCGTCAACCGAAACATTGTGCGGAGAGTCCAATTCGGCTGAAGTTGCGGGTCCGCCATCTCCTGAATAACCAGGATTTCCGTTACCCGCAACAGTGTAGATATAACCATCGGTCATAGAAGTTAGACCGTATGGGCAGTTAGAGCTACAGTTAGAATTTGCAACCAGTCGGATTCTGTTATTTCCCGTATCTGAAATTATCAAATCCCCTGATGGGTCTATTGAAATTCCCCATGGCATGCTTAGTTCGGCTGAAGTTGCAGGTCCGCCATCTCCTGAATAACCGCAAACACTGTTACCTGCAAATACGCTATCAGCTAACATCGCTATGGATATTTCATTCACATCACAGTGAATTACATCTGTTGTATACAAATTTCCATTATTATAGAAAACCTCTGAAGGTTCCTGTCCAAACGAAGTAGGCGAGATACTAGCCGAAGCAACAGGACCACCACCAGCAACATTTTCAATAACATCTATACTCGTTGCCGCTACTAACTTGGATGATTGCAAAGATACAGCTAAAACACTTAGGTACGAAACCATTAACAACAGCATAGAAATAAACATTAGAATGCGCCTTCTATACCTGTTAACTGCTAAAACTGTCACTTCCAATCTAATATGTGAGCTCATTTCATCTAATTTTCAAAATTTCAATACTATCCTGAGATAAAAATCGTGCATTTTGAAATGTATTAAGTTGCTTGATCACTTTTAAAAATTTGAATAAGCAATAAGACAAAAGTTTATTGGTCAAGTGCCTTACTAGACTATTTGGTTACTGTAAAAGTTTATCATGGTATTATTTCAGTAGCCATTTTAATAAGCTAAAACTCGCATTAGCCGTTGACAAACAACGTAATAAAGATCACAACAGCCTAAATTCGGGACTTGTGACCCTGTCGGGGGTATATATTCATGATTTTGTAATTTAGTTAAGCGCATGCTACTTACATAACTAATCTTGTTTTATTAGCTAAAAGTAGAAAGGCAAATAACGTGCGCACTAATAGATTACTTAAGAATCTGCTTGGATTTGATAAATCTGTCGTAATTGTGGATTGGGAATTATCCGAACAAACAAATGAGTCTCGGGATGAATTAGTTGTCTACGTACGCCAAAAGATGTAAAAGAGGGGACGTTGTGGACGCTGTGGAAAGCTTTCAAGCTGGGAAGATAACGGTGGAGGTCAAAGAAGCTGGCGTCATATAGAAATCGGTTTTACGACAACTAAGTTAATAGCTTTAGCTCCAAGAGTAAGTTGCCAAAGTTGTGGAATAACCGTTGCCAAAGTTTCATGGGCCAGACACGATTCAGCCTCTACCAAAGCCTTTGAAGATCTTGTTGTATGTGATATTATTGCCTCATCCAAATTAAAGGCTGACAATAGACACTTTCTCTCGTGGGGAGCAGTAAATAATGCATGCATACAATTAGCAACAGAAGCACTAAACCGTATTGATTTATTAGCAAACCTTAGAGCTATTGCCATAGATGAGCTCAAGTACAAAAAGAAGCACAAGTATCTCACCGTAGTATGTAACCACGACAAGGAAAAGGTGGTTTGGGCAGCCAAAGGCAGATCAAAAGAGACTCTCAAATCATTCTTTGAGTTACTTGGCAAAGAACCTTCTTTAACCCTAGAGATTGTCACATGCGACGGTGTAAAATGGATTCATACCACAGTTGCACAATACGCTCCAAATGCCACCTGTTGTCTTGACACATTTCACGTAATTAAATGGGCAACTGATGCAGTTGATGAAACCAGAAGGGCACAGAAGGGCACAGTGGAGAGATCTCAAACAATCCGGCTCAACTGAAGCTGTAAAAGAAGTAAAGGGACTGTGCTGGCTGCTGTTACGTAACATGGAAAACCTAAGCCGCATTCAGCGTAAACATCTCAGAGCCATTGAAAAAGCCAATATCTTAATCCATCGAGCTTGGAGATTAAAAGAGGAGCTTCGTGATATCTTCAAGAAAGGTATTATCGCAGCCAGAAGAGCTTTAACTCGTTGGTTAATCTATGCTTCAAGATCCAAACTCGAACACTTCGTCAAACTTGCCAAAACCATTAGAAGGTACAGAGATAAGATCGAATGCACGAGGTTTCCATGATCCTACAAGTTTTATTACAATGTTTATGTTAGATCGAGTGGGGATCGCTCCTGAATTACTTTGGAATCAAGCAAAATGACACCCCGAAGGTGTCATAAGAGCTACATTTTTTTTAATAATATAACTTTGCACAAAAGAATGGCTCCAGCTCGAACTTGCATTCCACAACTCTTAGCAAATGTTCTATCTAGTCAGATTAATCCAAATTCAATTTTTGACTCTGAAACAACTTTGTAAAATATAAATGGTGCCTATGTCGAAATGATTCAAAAACAAGCAATAAAGTCATAATTGAGAATAAGTAGTTATTGAGAATAAGTAGTTATTGAGAATAAGTAGTTATTGATACTACTCTTTACACGAGCAACTTAGATTAGAAGTACAAATTGTAATTTTATTCTGAAAAATTAGCAAAATCCATGTTTCAAGGGAGATAGAAGCCAATTTAGACGTCAAGTTTGATGGATTCAGTAAGTAATCAAATTACTGCATTCCATTAAGGAATCGATTTTTACTACCATATTAAAGTTATGCAGTAACTACGACTACTATAGTATTTAGAATAAGTAGTAAATACAGTTACTGCATAATTATGATAATATAGTAGAATGAGAGATGAGGTTCTAACATTTGTACAACTGCAGCGAGCAATAGCCATTGATAAACTTCGACGTTTTGTAATTCGAGATAATGGTCAGCCGTATCATGCACGATACTTGCAGAGTCTAATTGACAAGTACATCCATGACTTTTCTAGTTCAGAGCAGGCAATTAGGTGGATATTAATTCCAGGACTTCGTGGCACCGGGAAAACAACTTTAATGGCCCAATGTGCATATAAGCTCCTAATAGATTCCTCACATCCAGTTCTATTTTTTTCTTTAGACGAAGCTGCAGAGACTATTGGCGCAACTCTTTTTGAGATTCTCGAAGCTTTTGAATTTCTCTTAGGAAAAAGATTTGAAAGACTTACTGAACGTGTATACATTTTTATTGATGAAGTTCAAGCAGATGAGAATTGGGCCAAAATTCTAAAAACAATTTATGATCGATCAGACAAAATTATGCTTATATGCAGCGGTTCATCCGCATTGCACTTACAGACGACTGCTGACGTATTAGGTAGAAGAGCCGTTAGAGAACGTCTTTTCCCAATGAGTTTCACTGAATATGAATTTCTTGCCCATAACGTAAGTCCTATTAATGGGCTTGACGATAAAATAAGTCAAGCCCTATATAAAAGTTCAAACGCTACAGAAGTCTACGAAGCTCTAAAGTCCGTGGAGCCAATAGTCAACGAGTATTGGAGTAGAGTTGATAAATTAGACTGGGAATCTTATTTAAAAGTAGGCGGTCTCCCATTCACCTTAACCCTAAAGAATGAATATGCTGTATTTAAAGCTATTATGACCACTATCGATAAGATAGTAATAACTGATATATCCAAGTTCAAAAATTTTAATGTATCTACACTAACGCTTGGGAAAAGAATACTTGCTCTTCTCGTGGAAAATGACACGATCAGTTATAATAAAATTTCCCAATTAACTAATCTTTCAGCAGCAGCAGTTTCTGATTTAATCCACATGATGGTACAAGCTGAATTAATTATTGGCATTCCGCCACAAGGGTCAGCTGTAGCAATGGCTCGAAAACCAACGAAGAATTTATTCATGAGCTCTACTATTCGTGCTGCTTATTATAACATTACAGGATTGGAAGCAACTGAATCAACTCGTCGAGGAAAACTATTAGAAGATCAAGTAGCGCTAACTCTTTACAGTAAGTTTTCAAGTTACGGTAACAATTCAATTCGCCATGATCCCGATGTAAATGGCGCCGATTTTATTTTAAATTTCACTGACTATCGTATTGCAATCGAAGTAGGCAATGGAATAAAATCTACAGACCAGGTAAAATATTCAATGGACAGATTTAAATGTCGTTACGGAATAGTTATTCATGGAGGACGACTTTTGCTTTCAAAAGAAAAAGATATTGTGTCAATTCCCCACGATTACTTTTCACTTAGCTAAGGCAATCAATGAATTTTTACAATTTCCACGAAATCCCTATCGACTATCGGGCTACGTACGATGATCGTAAATTCCCGAAGTTTTGGGCACTAGGATTTGTAAATGTTCAATAACTTCTCGTTGGGCCTTCGTTGTCTCAGATATCAGTAATTTGTCATTCTAAACTTTACATTTTAAATTTCTCATTAGTATTGAAAATAAAGGGAATCCAGATTCTTAGGTAGCTACTAACAAAACTCAATTGACACATCTGTTTTTGAATCAGAATATCTTCAACTTGTAAATGAAATGTAAACTTGGTGCGGCAATGCAGTTGAATCTATGATTAGTTAGTTTTTTTGTCATGCACTGTTTTATATAGCTAGCAAAGAAGTTACGCAGTGTTTTTTCTTTGCCGAAAGTTTTCAATAGTTCACTAATCTTTTGAGAGCTAAAATCTAGATTTTTAAATAATTGATAGACATTGCTGCCACTATCCTAAATTCCCGTAGTTTTGGGCACTAGGATTTTCAAATGCTCAAAAATCTCTCGTTGGACCTTCGTTGTCTCAGATATCAGTAACTTATCGGTATA
>JAJYVQ010000117.1 GCA_021791915.1 Actinomycetes bacterium
CAACTGCAAACTTTGGAGTATTTGATGACTATAACGAAGCTATATCTTATTTAGATACTTTACAGGGTGGCTACGTCATAAAAACTGACGGACTTGCTGCAGGCAAAGGTGTATTTGTCACCTACGCCCATTCAGAAGCCATAAAAGATCTTAAAGAAAAGATGGAAGGCATTTCATTTGGACAAGCCGGCAAAAAAGTAGTAATCGAAGAGTTGATGGAAGGCAGAGAACTTTCGGTAATGGTTTTAACTGACGGAAAAAAGATCTCTCCGCTTTTGCCTGCAGTAGATGCAAAAAGAGTATATGACAACGACGAAGGACCCAATACTGGCGGTATGGGAGCTTACAGTCCGGCAGAATTTTTAGATTCAAAGACCTTAGATGATATTCTAGAAAAATGCATAGAACCCATGCTGTCAGTTTTTAAAAAAGAAAATATAGACTATAGAGGTCTTCTATATGCGGGTCTAATGATAACTGAATCGGGTCCAAAAATAGTGGAATTTAACGTAAGATTTGGGGATCCTGAAACACAAGCAGTACTGCCACTTTTAGAGTCAGATCTGGCGTCTTTAATATATCAGACTTCTGTTGGAAAACTTAAAGAAGAACCCAAATTTTCAAATAAAAAAGCCATAAACCTAGTTGCGGCCTCGCACGGTTACCCGAACTCGCCTACTACAGGTGACAAGATATATCTGCCGGATAATTTTGAAAACAGTCATGAAAAAAATGAGCAGTTATTTTTTGCCGGAGTTTCTTTAAACCAAAAAGAAGAAGGTCTATTTACGTCATCAGGAAGAGTGTTGTCTGTAACTTCTGTTGGAGACTCTTTTAAAGAAGCAAGGTTAAAAGCCTACGAATTTATGTCTAAAATAAGTTTTGAGAAAATGCACTACAGAAACGACATCGCTAAAAAAGCTATGGATTTTGAAGAAACCTCCACTTTAGTAGGAACCTTAGATGATTGACAGATACAGCTACGATGAAATGGCTTCGATTTTTTCAGAAGTTTCAAAATTTAAAAGGTGGCTTGAAGTCGAAGTAGCCTTAGTAGAAGCTTTAAATGTTACAGGTTCAATTGATAAACAGAGTGCAAAAAGTTGTATCTCAAAGCTTCCTACAATAGATGAATCTTTTGTACAGTTGGTCGAAGAAAGAGAAAAGATTACAAATCACGATCTGGCTGCATTTGTAGATGTCTTACAAGCTAAGATAAATGACGATTCAGCCAAGTGGATACATTTTGGTTTAACCTCATCTGATGTAGTTGACACAGCATTTTCTATTGCACTTTCAACAGCAGGGAAGTTAATCTTAGAAAATATATCTGCATTATTTGATGTTCTAAAACAAAAAGCTATTGAGTACAAAGATACTCCTATAGTAGGGCGAACTCACGGAATACACGCTGAACCGACTACTTTTGGAATAAAAATGGCTCACTTTGCACTACAAGTACAGCGGGATAATCAAAGACTTAAAGAAGCAACCGAACTAATCAGCGTAGGCAAACTTTCAGGAGCTGTGGGCACTTACTCAAACATAAGCCCCAAAGTAGAAGAAATTGTATGTCAGAAGTTAGGTTTAAAGGCAGTGCCGGCAACTCAAGTAATCTTTCGAGACAGACATGCTCAGTTTATGTATTCATTAGTTTCTACAGCTTGTACTATCGAATTAATTGCAACAGAAATAAGACATCTAGCTAGAACTGAACTGTCTGAAGCCACAGAAGCCTTTGGTGTAGGACAAAAAGGTTCATCTGCAATGCCCCATAAGAAAAATCCAATACTGTCTGAAAGACTTGTAGGTTTAAGTAGAGTAATGAGAGGTTATCTCATTCCCGCATTTGAAGACATAGCCCTGTGGCACGAAAGAGACATATCTCATTCATCTGTTGAACGAGTTGTCTTTTCTGATGCCTGTATTTTAATTCACTACATGCTTAAAAAAGCTACAAGCTTAATTAAATCTTTAGAGATTAATGATAAAAAGATGACAGAAAACCTAGAGTTGACCTTCGGTGCTATATTTTCGCAGTCACTTTTATTAAAACTGGTTGAAAAAGGACTGAGTCGAGATGACGCCTACAGGATTGTGCAAAAAAACTCAATGAAAGCAATGTCCACAAAACAACAGCTACAAGACATAATATTAGAAGATGAACAGGCTAAATCAGTCCTAACTAAAGAAGACATTGATGAAGTGTTCAGTTTAAAAAGGGTTCTTAAAAATAGTAATATAATCATTGACAAGCTAAAGGAGATAGACAAATGAGCGTATCTTTACCGCTAATTAATTCAGGCAAAGTAAGAGAGATCTACGATGCAGGTGATTCAAGACTGCTGATTGTAGCTTCGAACAGGATAAGCGCATTCGATGTAATTTTGGATAAACCAATTCCAGAAAAGGGAAAAGTATTAACTGCCATGACTTATGAGTGGCTTAAAATTCTAGACGACTTGTGCCCAAACCACCTCATCTCAGTTAACCCAAAAGATTTTCCACTTGAAGCCATTGAAGCCGAACAGATTGCTGGTAGAACTATGTTGGTTAAAAAAGCTCAGATGTTACCTATCGAGTGCATAGTAAGAGGATACCTCTCTGGTTCAGCATATAAGGAGTACCAAAAAACTTCCACGGTTCACGGAGTACCAATTGAAAAAGGTCTGCTAGAGTCAGCAAGACTGCCTGAACCAATATTTACACCATCTACTAAGGCTGAAGTGGGACACGACGAAAACATATCTTACGAACAAGCTGTTGATCTAGTTGGTAAAGAAGTTGCCGAAAAAGCAAGAGACATCTCACTTAAAGCTTATGAAATTGGAGCCAAATTAGCTCTTGAAAAAGGAATAATTGTCGCAGATACCAAATTTGAACTAGGGTTTATAGACGGTGAGCTTGCCATTTGCGATGAAGTGCTAACTCCTGACTCTTCAAGATTTTGGGCCACAGAAGACTACAGCGAAGGTTCAACTCCGCCATCTTATGACAAACAACCAGTGAGGGACTGGTTAGAATCTACTGGTTGGGACAAAAACCCACCAGCACCTGAATTGCCCAATGAAGTAGTAGAAGCCACATCGAATCGATACAAAAGTGCCTACGAACTGATCTTTTCAAAGTCCTTAAACGATTGGATATAAAAATCAATGACAGAGGTATTAAATCAAAATACTTATGAACTTTTAGTAGAAGTAAGACACAGGGAAAAAATTGCCGACCCAGAGGGTTCTACTATAAATAAAGCACTTCATGCACTTGGTTTTAACTCGGTTGAAAAAGTATCAGTTGGCAAAGCTATAAGGCTATTAATTAAATCCGAAAGCGAACAAGCTGCAGTATCACAAGCTGAAGATATCTGCAAGAGACTATTAGCCAACCCCGTATTGGAAAATTATTTTATAACTTTAATTAAACAAAAGACACCAGAGGAAATATCAAGTGTCTAAGACCGTTGGAATAGTGGTATTTCCAGGTACAAACTGCGAGTATGACGTAGCTGAATCGATTGAAACTTTAGGCGGAAACTATAAATTTATATTTCATTTAGAAACTAACCTAAATTCAGTAGACTCTTTAGTTATAGCAGGAGGTTTCGCCCACGGTGACTACCTTAGACCAGGAGCTATCGCAAGATTTTCTCCAGTAATGGAGTCACTAATTAAATTCGCCAATGAAGGCGGTCCTGTTGTGGGAATTTGCAACGGCTTTCAAGTACTAACTGAAGCTGGACTTTTACCAGGTGCTTTACAAAAGAATGCAAATTTAACCTTTTTGTGTCAGCCAGTTGTATTAAAAGTTGAAACTACTAACAGTTCATTTACAAATAAGCTTACAGTTAACTCCAAGGTAAAACTTTTTATAAATCACTTTTCGGGCAACTACACTTGTGAACAAGAAGTACTTACGGACCTAAAGGAAAATGATCAGATACTATTGACTTACGTTGACAACCCAAACGGTTCTACAGAAAATATTGCTGCAATCTGTAACACTAAAAGAAATGTAGTGGGTCTTATGCCACATCCAGAAAGAGCCATAAGCGAACTACTGGGATCAACCGATGGTCTTTATTTTTTCAAGTCGCTTATTTAAACAACTGCTACGTAAAAACAACAGATATGTAAAAACAACAGATATGTAAAAACAACAGATATTAGAAACTACAGAAAAGCAAACATAATAGCTAATTAAAATCAATAGCTATGTAGAACCAATTAACAAGCAAGGATAAATTCAATACAACAAAGCTTATAAACAAAATATTTAAGACAAAAGCATACAAACAACAATCTTTTAAAGACAGACAAAATATTAAATTAAAGGATTTACCAGTAGTAGTAGTTAGTAACAGGACATAATAGTTAAAGTAAATAATAGTTACAGAACTTGTAATCTGCAGCTTTTAAAATTTACAGAACTTAAAATTACAGTGTTTAAATTAACAGGTATTTAAATTAACAGGTATTTAAATTGACAGGTATTTAAAACAACAGTTAGTAACTTTATAAAACGTAATTTCAAAAAGAAAATTAAATCAGAATCTATATCAAATGCAAAAAGAAAAAGTCGAAAAAACTAAATCAGAGATCTATAAAAGTCTGGGTCTAACTGATAATGAGTACGATCTGATCGTACAACATTTAAACAGAGAGCCCAACGATTTGGAGCTAGCTATGTTTTCTGTAATGTGGAGCGAACACTGTTCGTATAAGTCTTCTCGTATTCATTTAAAAAGACTTCCAACTAAAGCAGACAACGTATTAGTGGGACCTGGTGAAAATGCCGGAGTAATAGATGCTGGAGACAATCTGGCTGTAGCTCTTAGAATCGAAAGTCATAACCACCCTTCTGCAATTGAACCTACTCAAGGAGCAGCAACTGGAGCCGGTGGGATTCTAAGAGACATTTTTACCGTGGGGGCAAGACCTATTGCTTTGTTAGATCCATTATACGTAGGACCCCTAGAGGATCCAAAACACAGGTGGCACCTAGAAGGAATAGTCAGAGGAATCTCAAACTACGGTAATTCGGTCGGAGTGCCGACCGTGGGAGGTGAAATACACTTTGACAGTTGCTACTCAGGTAATCCTTTAGTAAATGTAGGCTGTGTTGGCATATTAGAAAAGGACAAATTAGTACTAGGTGTTGCAAGCGGAGCAGGTAATCTTGCAATACTTTTGGGATCTTCGACTGGCAAAGACGGAATAGGCGGTGTAAGCGTATTAGCCTCGGCAAGTTTTGAGGAAGAGTCCTCAGATACTAAAAAACTTCCTAGTGTTCAAGTAGGAGACCCATATGAGGAAAAACGACTTATCGAAGCTTGTTTAGAACTTATAAATAAAAACTTAGTAGTCGGAATACAAGATTTAGGGGGAGCGGGACTTACCTGTGCCACATCTGAAACTGCAGCTAGAGCAAACTTAGGGATGGATGTTGATATCTCACAAGTTAAGTTAAGAGAAGCTGACATGTCACCTATCGAGATCATGACCTCAGAAAGTCAAGAAAGAATGTTGGCAATTGTAACTAAAGACAATTTAGCTGACGTAAATGAGATCTGTAGAAAATGGGAGATAAATGCATCAGTAGTCGGAGTAGTAACTGAACAGGTTAATTCAGTCGGGTATCTAAGAGTATTTGACGGTTTTGGTACAGAACCTCTAGCGATAGTACCTGCTAAATCTTTAGCCGACGAAGCTCCACTGTACGATAGAGAACAAAAAGCCCCAAAAACTGTATCGGCAACTGATGAAAATTTTGAAAGTTTTTGTTCAAGTGAGTCAGTCAAAGAGTTTGTAGATGATTTAAAACAAGACCTCATTAAAATGTTGGTCAAACCCGAATGGATCTATCGTCAGTACGATCACCAACTTTTTCTAAACACGATAATTGGCCCAGGAAACGGTTCTAGTCTACTTAGGCTCGCAATACCAGGTTCAGTTAAAACAGATAAAGGAATCGCGATAACAACAGACGGAAATCCCAAATGGTGTGCCATCGATCCGTATATGGGTACCTACCTCACTGTCGTAGAAGCAATTACGAATATCGCTGTAACTGGCTCAATACCTCAAGCAGTTATAAACTGTCTGAACTTTGGAAGTCCCGAAAATCCTGAGGTAATGTGGCAGTTTTCCAAAGCAGTAGACGGACTAAAAGCTGCCTGTGAAGACTTTAATTTAGCAGTAGTTGGAGGTAACGTAAGTTTCTACAACTCAACTAACGAAGTAGATATAGATCCTACGCCAGTGATTGGAGTTGTTGGAATTCATCCAGATATTAAAAAAGCCAAAAAACTAAACAGCCAATGTTTAGAATCTGACGACTTTAAATTTTACTTATTAAATGGACCAGATGTTTTAGAAGAAAGCCAAAAGTTGTCCGTTGCAGGATCTAAATGGGCAACTCAAATACACAATACGCCAGGAGGCAAACTGCCCGAAATTGACTTAGATGAAACTCTTAACTTTGTAACTAGTATTCCTGAAATTGTCCGAGACTTTACTTCGGGTTTAATTCAAATCAACGACATAGGTGACGGTGGGTTAATTGGAACCTTAGCTGAGATGATCATAAGTTTTAACTCTTACAGGCATAATGCTAAAAATCTTAATATAAATGAAACTTACAACAAAACTAATACTGACTTCGACCAAATAAACACAAAATACCGTGGCTATCTCGGAGTAGAACTAATAGAGGGACTTTCGATAAACTCGCTATTTTCTGAGATGCCAGGCAGAGCTATAGTACAAGTTAAAAGCTCAAATGCTGAAGAATTTAATAGTCTTCTTAAAAAATATTCAATTAAAAGCTACTACTTGGGTTCTTCAGTAAAAGATAAGCTCATCTTAAACAGCTCAATTTCAATTGAAATAGCAGAGTTGTTGTCTAATTATGAGAGATCTTTGGAAAGTTACATGTCCTAAAGATTTTCATTACCTCTGAAATACGCGTGTTTTTTTAATGTAAGATATAAGTATGCCTAAACCACTAAAAGAACATTTTGAAAATCTGGAGTTTTCTACTCCTGAAAAAGCTTCCAGATATAAGACTGAAAACTACCAGGGTGCCGTGGGTAAAAACTGGTACCTAATCGACCCTTCGCTTAAGTTTTTAATGCGTTATTACTTAGGAGAAGAAGCTTTGGAGTTAGTGGAGCCCAAGTTGATTGAACTTGGCGAACTAATGGGAACTCGTGTTGCAAAAAGGGCCGAAATAACAGACAAAAATCCACCCAAACTGGTTAAATACGAC
>JAJYVQ010000118.1 GCA_021791915.1 Actinomycetes bacterium
CTGTCGACTTGTAAGAATTGAGTGGGATAGTGTAGGTCGCATAATAGAACGGGTAATGACAACAGAACTTGACCCAAAAAGACTTGATGGGCTCTTTTGTATAGGAATAGATGAAGTATCTTGGAAAAAAGGTCATTCTTACATCACCTTGGTTTCAGATCACGCAAGTAAAAAGTTCGTCTGGGGCAAAGAAGGCAAAGATGCCGCTACACTGGATACTTTCTTTGATGAGCTTGGTAAAGAACGCTCTGAAGCTATTGGGGCAATCTCTATGGACTTAGGACCTGCTTATGAGAGCTCAGCTAGAAAAGAAGGTCATGCAACAAAGGCAATTATCTGTTATGACCCATTCCATGTAGTCCAACTCGGAACACGTGCTCTAGATCAGGTACGTAAACACACATGGCGAGAATTACGAGGTTTACCTGATCAAAATGTTGCACGTAAGTTCAAAGGAGCAAGGTGGGCACTGCTTAAAAATCCAGAGGACCTAAATGATAAACAGGCTATTACATTACGTAAACTAAGACGAAAAGGAGGAGATCTATGGAGGGCATATCAATTAAAAGAAGCTCTACGTGCAATATTTACCGGTGATCTTAATGAAGATGAAGTATCTACCCTGCTAGACCGGTTCTGCTCAAAAGCCTCTAGAAGCAGATTAAAACCATTTGTCACTTTGGCTAAAACAATCAGAAAACGAAAGGTTGGCATTATGGCGGCAATTCGACTGGGGATAAATAATGCAACACATGAAGGGCTCAATAGAAGAGTACGTTTAATCATAAATCGAGCCTACGGTTTCCACTCTGCCAATGCTGCACTAAGTTTGATTATGCTAACACTTGGACCAATTGAACACGTGTTACCACATGAAAGAATTAAGGGTTCAGATCCCTAAATTTGACCCACATCTATGCCTGAAGGCCCTAAAAAGATACTAATTAAAGACATAGGTTTAGAACTAGAAGAAGCAAAAGAATTATTTAAGTAGGAGAGGAAACAATAAAATGATAAATGTACTTTTACAAAGAGAAATTGCGATTGATCAGAATGAGCAGTCTGGCGAAACGCATCAAATAGTTTGGTGGGCAGAGTCAGATGATCTTGATGGATTTACCGCTTCCCACGATTCCTTGAAGAAACTAATGGATTTATGCAAAGAAGTAATTGTTGAAGAGTTTGGCTTCAAGGTCGATGAGATTAAGTTCAATTTAGTAGGTAAAAGTAAGTCAACTTTTGAAGGCAACTACCGCAGCAAGGATGTTGGCAATACTACAGGCCCAAATACTGGAATAATTAAAATACTCGAACTTGCGAGCTAATGGCAATACTCTCAACTTCAACGATATGCGATTTTGCTAGTACTAGAGGAAATTTGCTTTCCATCATTAACGGGGGTATTTCAAGAATCTACGTTAATGCCGTTCCTTCAATACTTCCAATTTATGTGGCCCTGGTAGTTGAGTTTGAAGACTTAGAAATTTCATTGCCCCACGAAATAACAATTTCAATTGACGGCTTAGAAGCTAATACGGCAACAGGTTCAACTGCATTTCAAGTTTTAGAGGAAGACTTAAAGCTCGAAGTATCTGAAAAATTTTTGGTTCCGTTTGCTATTCCTTTACTTGGACTATTAATTAATGAATATGGAAAACACATCATTAAAATTTATGTCGATGATGAATTCATGCGTGAGTTAGCATTTTGGGTTATAAGACCTCAATAATCTTCCTGGCATAAAGGCCTAAAATTGAAACCATTCATGTAAGTATTTCTAAAATCGAAATGATTACAAAATAACTACAAGTTGCTTTTAATTGGCTTATTATATATTATGGTACGAGTAATCTCAATCTGCTTAATGAGATTGATTACTAAAGGGTTGGTTGAGCGTATTTTCTAAGTAACCTTTTGCCATTAAATTGAGTTTAGAAGCAATCGCTATATCCCGATCTCTTGTGGCATGCTGGTATCTAAGTGCCGCTTCAGAACTTGAATGACCCATTCTTGCCATTAGTTCCTTTGTGCTTGCTCCCGTCATTGCAGCCAAAGTATTTCCTGTGTGACGGAGATCGTGAAAGTGCAGGTATTCTACGCCTACTTCAGTCCTTGCCTTTTTCCACGCTTTGAAGAGCACTCCTCTACGTAGTGGGGCGCCGTTACCACCTGTAAAAAGAAGTGAAGAATCATCGCCAGCGACGAAATTAGCTAAATGATCTACTATCTCATTTATTACAAAATCTGGTAATGCAATCGTTCTGCTACCTGCTTCGGATTTTGGCAATGCTAAATAATATCTTCCGTTGGAGAGTTCCTGCATCTGCTGGGTAATCTTGACAGTTCCAGATTTTATGTCAATTGATTTTCGTTCCAATCCTAATATTTCGCCAAGCCTTAGACCTGCAAATGTGGCTAGGATAACAGCCACTCGGTACCTTTCATCAATTGATTTAGCTAATGCAAACACTTCTTCAAGCGAGGCTACAGGTCTTTCCTGACTCTTACCGAGCCCAGCGCCCTTGATTGAACAGGGATTGGATTTGATTAAAGAGTCTTCGACCGCAGTGTTTAAAATAGTCCGGACAAGACGGTAGGCTTTGGCGACCGTTGATTGTGCGAGCCCTTTTTCCATAAGATCGGCGTACCAAGTTCTAACTAATGATGTGGAAAGTTCTCCTAATTCGCAGTAGCCAATATGAGGAATAATGTGATGTTTCAATAATCCGAAATAGAGTTCTCGAGTTCTTAGGCGAAGACCGACTTTTGACTTTAGCCACTGGATTGAGTAAATCTCCAAAGTAATCTTCGAACTTCTTGGATCAATCCAAGTTCCGTTGCTTTGCTCCAGCCTAAGTGAAGCCTCATACTGTTGAGCCTCGCGCTTAGTTGTAAATGTCTTTTTAAATTGGCGCCCTTTGGAACTTCTATATCTTAAGTCGTAGACATAGTTACCATTTTTTAAGATTCGTTTGTTGATGCTCATTTAGGCACCTACCGCATTTGTAGATTGTGAAGGTCCCGAACTAGCTTTATCCTTCAATTTCGCTAGTTCAAATTCTGGAACATACATAATGGAGGACTTCAGATTTGAAAGCTGATCTGAGTTTCCTGCCCGTAAACGTTCTACAAACTCTTTAAGAGCAACTGATGGAATCCTACGACTTCTGCCAATTGTTACTGATTCCAATGATCCATTGCTAATTAACTCATAGACAGAGGACCGACTGACGGAAAGTCGTCTGGCAGTTTCTTCCGGAGTTAGAAGGAGTATTTCTGAAGCATCTTTTTCAAAGTTTTCAGATAAATTAATCTGTTCAGATTTTGTTGATGTGATTTCAAGGTGATTTGAAGTAAATCGCGCTTTCCATGCAAGAAAATGGTGGTAGTCATCGAGTTCTTTGTAAAACTCAAAGGTATTTCTGTTAATATTATTCATGTTAGGACCTCCTTGAAAGGTTCTTTCCGGGCTCCGGGATATTAGCGTATCGCCGGGGCCATTAATAGTTACGAAACTATTATATATTAGAGGTGTGTCATAAAATGTTAAGTAATTACAGTCGTTAAGTTCAATTATTTCTTAACGACCTTATAATCAAATTAAGATCTTATGACGACTTTTACAGTTGGTCAAACTTGCTAATATTTATAATTTTTTAAAAAATAGTTATAAATTTTGCAGTTTTTTTAATCAGGGCTATTGCTTATGATTAAGAACCGTAAGGTTGTAGTACAAAACATGCCCTTTCTGTTCTTAACATTTCATAAGGTGTCATTACTTTAACGCCGAAAGAGATACACGCATTTGGAATCTTAATCTTTTTGATTGTATTTGAAATAATCTCATGGCTAACTACAACATAGTTATTGGCTCGAGCTTGAGCTACGAGGTAAAAATCTGCACTTTGTAGGAAGTTGTTAACAGCTACTTGCTCATAATTTTCCGAGGAAGCCCACGAACTTAATGCTTCAAGACTCGGCAAAGTCGTTGCCTCTGGTGGAAGAAAAAATTGTGAATCTCGTTCTTTTGCCCATTGCGCAAGTTCATCATCACCAGCAATCAGTTCGTCTCGCACTTTTTCAATACTGAAAACATTTTGTTGTTTATTTTCTATGTCAATCCATTCCCAAAAAGCAGGACAAAAGTCAAAACCATAATGAAGATTTTTGGCTTGTATGAAAACATTAGAGTCAAGTAAGTATGCCATCAGATAATTCCAAGTCGATTGGCTAGCTCTCTAAAGGTTTTGACTTTCTTAAAACCGAGCATTTGAAAAGCATCGCTGTAAAGCGTTTGTCCTTCAAGCGTGCTTTCAATTAGTGCCCTGGCAAAACGCTTACTTACTCTAACTGGCTGAGTATTGTAAAAGTTGCCTCCAGCACCTTTTACATTTTCGAAAGACTGTATTCTTGAAAGTTCTTCACCGTAGGCAATGGTATATTCTTGTTTTTTTAGATATCCTGCATCAAAAATTCTTCGAAGACATACAAGAGTACTTACCTTATAAATTTGAGCCAGACGATTTAATTCTTTAGTAAGGTCAGATAAGTCGATCGTTAAATTACGAAGGTGGTCGAGTGGCACAAGAAACTCAGCTGCAACCTTATTGCACCATTGCTCTGTTTCATTGTCTTGAGTGGCGTAAATATCTGCACTAGAAACTGCAGATTGACCTAACCATAAGTGTGCAAGCTCGTGGGCTAAAGTAAAGATTTGAGCACTCTTGAAATCTGCACCATTTATAAAAATAAGTGGAGCTAGATTATCAACTATTGCAAAACCTTGAAATTCATCTGGGTTGAGTTTTCGATGAGTGTTACTTTCTACGACGCCACTAGCCATAATCAAGATGCCAATAGCTTCTGCTTCTTCGGCTAAGGATTTAAAGGCATCAGTCCAACTGTGTCCACGATTATTTACATCAAAGGCAAGGGTGGATCTCATCTCTGCAGCCGCATTAATCTCATTTGTTTCAATTGATAGAGTTCCTATAAAGCTCACAGGATCTTCTCGATTTAATCTTGCATAGTTTTGATACCATTCTTGACGTTGTTGGCATAAATAAATTGTGTCGAGTAGATCAGGACTTGCCTTACCAAGTTCTATATTTGCTCTTGTTCTAAAATCCGGAATAGGAATACTTTCTTCGGGAGGTTCAGACAGAAATAGATAACCGACGGAAGTATGAGTAAACTTAGCGAAACTCTCTAACTGTTTTAACGTCGGTAGTTTATTTCCAGATTTCCAGTCTTCAAATGATGTAAATTTCGATATTATGTTTGAATAAGGTATACCGGATCGTTTTTCTGCCCAGTCAAGCAAAACTGGTTTTACGGGGACTCGTATAGTCATAAGCCACGTCTCTTTAGAGGGTTTTCACATACCTTGTTGTAAAGGTTCTTCATTTTCAAATCGTTCAACGAGTACTTTAAAGGATTCAAATGGCTCTTGCTGAAATTTATGGTGTTTAATAAAAAGTGTTCCAAAATGCACCGTCGAGTTGATAGATTGTGTGGCATCGGCACACCACAATTTTAATCTTTTCCATTTAGCCAGCACATCCAAATCTTCTTCACCTTTAGTTTCTATAATCCAGACATTATTACTAATGTCTTTTACAATGAAATCGGGATAATAGAGGCTTAGCAAACCCTTTGAATTAATATACTCTACCGAAAAGAACTGACTGCCGACTTGATTTTTTAAAAATGATTTAACGTCATTAGCTCTATTTAGAAACGAAGCGAATTTTAGCTCATCTTGATTGTCACAAACCACCTTGTCGAATACAGATTTTTCTGAAATTATGTAATCTCTACGTTTTATTTCATAAGGCCTAATAGCTGAAAATTTCAAAGTATCAATTATTTGAGAAGATCCAACGGGTGTTAGTTCTAGTTGGCTTATTGTATTTATAAATAGCTCTAACAGGGGAGTTCTTACTCGATCATCGGAGAGATTGCGAATAATATTTGGGTCATCTAAGCTTACAGTTTCTTCGAACAAATAATTTATAATATAGTACTTCAATTTTTCGAAAAGTATTTCATGACCACCTACAACTCGCAATTGTTTCATAATTGATTTGACAAAATAAACAATCAGCGCCTGAGGAATCGGCTTTATATCTTGTCCCAAATCAGTTGCCCATTTAACTTCTTCCGTATCGATATCTCTAAACACAATCTCCCTCTGCTCCGCCTCACTGTATTGTTTAATATCAATGCGTAGGTCCTCCAAAGAGTCAATATCAATGTCATTAAAATCAAGTAAATTTTTTACATAACGGGGCTTTAACTCGGGCAATTCAATATCGTGAATCTCTTTTGATTTTTCAGGAGTAATGACCATTGGGCCAAGTGGATCACTGCCATCTCCCATCGGAATATAACCAAGTTCAACTCCTTCGGCTTTTATACCTTCTACAAACTCCAAAAACGCCGGAGTTCCAATAACACTGACGTATTCCGTAGTTTCACTTGACCCTCGAAACATTCGCCTCAGGCCTCGTCCCAAGGTTTGCTCTGGAAGTATTTTACTTGCAGCACTAAATGGCCTAAGCCCAACCATCGCTACAACGTTTTGAACGTCCCATCCTTCTTTCAACATTAAGACGCTTATAATTACTTTATAACGGCTCACTTTTTCTGGATTTTCTGGATTGTATTCAGGTAAGTCAATTAATCTACTTGCTTCACGTAGCAGATCAAGTTCTTTTGAGTTTGACTCGCTAATTTCACCGTTAGTTTTTGTATGGATGACCAGAATTGAGTCTTCTAAATCTGGAAACTCACGTTGTAAGTATTCTGCCACTTCGTCACATTCTTTGGTAACAGAAGTCATAATAAACAAAATAGATTTCTTGTTTACCTTCAAAAGTTCATCGTAAGTTTTTTTCCACTCAATATATCCAAGCTTTATATGGTCGGCATATTTTTCACCTATATTGTCACTCTGGCGTTCTGAAAGCTTGGCTCTCGAAGCTTCATCTGGTAAGACTGGAGTTTTTACTATACCTTGGCGAATAGCTTCTACTAATGGATACGAACAGATTGTCTGAACAAAAGTTGCTCCATTTTCATGTCTCGGAGTAGCTGTGAAATCGAACTGTGCAGAGAGTTTTGATCCCTTTTGCCTAAGGCGTTGAGATAGTTCTTCAATGGCTTTGAACCAAGCCAGTTTTGGATCATGTATGTGGTGAGCTTCGTCATTAAACACGACTAAGTCACGTAGACCT
>JAJYVQ010000119.1 GCA_021791915.1 Actinomycetes bacterium
TGTCACAGTGTTATGTCACAGTGTTATGTCACAGTGTTATGTCACAGTGTTATGTCACAGTGTTATGTCACAGTGTTATGTCACAGTGTTATGTCACAGTGTTATGTCACAGTGTTAAATCCCAGTGTTATATGCGTGGTATAAATAGCTTAAAAGAGCTGATGGCTTAGTAAATCACCGATATAGCTGAAACTTAAGCTATAATTTAATTTAATTGTCTTCAGTTTAAAATCCCGACGGCTTTTGTTGCAATATTCGCAACTCAGTTGCCAATTGTGATTTTTCAATTACAGTTTGTTGGATGTTTTTAAGTGACAGATTCTTGACCCGCCCGATAGTATTTATTGTGAAATTTGTTCCATGAGTGAAGCCAAGCCTAAGAACAAGAGTTTTTCTGCTTTAAGATACATGTGGCCGATGATTATCCTTGGACTAGTTACCATGGTGGACAATGCAGATCAGTCAATAGTAAGGGGGGTTGCCCTTCAAATTGAAAAAACTTTTCATGTTGGGGATTTTGACATTTCACTTTTAGCAGCCGCAGCAACTGTTATCAACGCATTGATTACAATGCCTGCGGGCTATCTAGCAGACCGCTGGAATCGTGTTACTTCAATCGCAATAACGGTTTTTCTATGGTCTTTACTGTCGACGCTTGGTGCGTTTTCGCCTACCTTCCTAATTCTCTTTTTCGTACGAGGGCTTTTAGGGTTTGGTCAAGGAACTACCGAGCCTTCTGGGAATTCGCTATTGGCTGATTTTTATCAACGTGATGGAAGAGCACGCGCATTTTCGATGCAGCAAGCTTTGTTATATGTAGGGGTTGCGTTAGGTACAACTGGAAGCTCTGTAATTGGACAACATTTAGGTTGGAGAATGGCTTACTTAATGGTGTCAATTCCAGGAATCATAGTAGCTATTTTGGTTATAACTCTTATTGAACCCCACAGGGGTTCTTCAGATTACGCTTCTTTGAACTTAAAACCTGAAAAAGAGAAGCAAAAAGTAAGGCTTTTTGAGAAGGGTTTCTTAGATTTTATGCGCAATTTGTTAACTGGTCTTCATGAAGATGTAAAAACTATTTTAAAAATTCCAACATTAAGACTTACGTTAGTTGGAGTTGCGTCTATTTTATTTACTGTAAGTGCAATCGGATTCTGGTTGCCCGTGTTTTATATGAGGAGTTTTCATTTGACTCAGTCTAAAGCCGGGGTGTATTTCGGTATAATGGTCATACTGGGTGGACTACCAGGTCTGTATGTCGGTGGGAAACTTTCTGATAAGTTGGTTCCTGTTAAACCGGAATCAAGAGTAATAATACCGGGTGTTTGTGCGATTGTCTCGGTAAGCCTTTTTTTGATATCTTTTACTGGCTTGAATTTGTTTGTAACCGTAGTTTTACAAATAGTAGGTTTTTTTGCAGGTACTATGGCTGTACCAGCTTTGCGAGCTGGTCTTTCGGATGTTACTCCAGATAATTTGAGAGGTACTGGATTCGGCGCTTTTAACTTAACTTCGGTTATTTTTGGTTCAGCTATCGCACCTACAATTGTCGGATTCTTTTCTCAGCTGTTTGGAAATAATTTGAGACTTGCTTTTATAGTGGTATTGCCTCCCGTATATGTCGGATCGATATTTCTAATCAGAGCCAGAAAGCATTTTCAAAGGGATTCACAAACAATATTCCAGCGAATTCTAGAAGCAAATAACCTTACCGATCAGCGGGAGTAAAGTTTACAATTGTAACTCAATTAAATGAAATCTGAAAAGAAAAGAAAAGAATTATAATTCGTTTTGAAGTTCTCAGTTCAAGAAGCTTGTCAGATTTTGCATAAACACCGCAGGATTTTGTTGCATAAGTGCGTGACCGAATCCTGGAAGTACTTTTTTAGTTGCATTTGAAAGTCCGGAAATTAAAAGGTTTGAGTCTTGTTCAGGCATTATCGTATCTTTATCACCTACGAGTACAAGGCATTTTGCTTTAATCACAGATAGAGAGTTAATCACCTTATTGGAGCTGATATAGTCACTTTGAGCTTGGTTTTGCCTGATCAGAGTACTGTTTAAAATCGGTTCAATTGGCAACTGATTACTTGGAGTTAAGAAGTTCGTCAAATCACTTTGGGCTGTTGAAGGGAAAAGCGCCTGATATTTTTGAACATAAGTAGCAGTAGTACTAAAAAGTAGTTGACTTAAATTACTTGGAGTTAAATTGGATGCAGGAGAGCCTGGAGATGTTGCAACTAAAATGAGTCCATTTACTAATTTAGGCTGAGATTCAGCTATTTCCAATGCTACTTCACCTCCGAACCCTTGTCCAACAATATTTATGTTACTTAGTTTAAGGTAAGCAACCAATTTTATTATTTTTGAACCTATCCAGTTTATGGTCATGGGGACTGAAGTATTGTCGCTGCTGTATCCCACTCCTGGATAGTCTAAGATAAGTACTTTGTACGAAGAAGATAGTTGAGTCAATAAACTGATTCCCCAAGAATCCATTGACTCCCCCGAATCATTAAGAAGTATTAGATTGGGTCCAGTACCGAACTGTCTGTATCCGATTAAAGTCGAGCCTATTTGAATTCGATTTACTGGACCTAAAAGTGAGGCTCCTGAAGCAGGAGTACTGTTAGCGACTTGAGAGATTTGAATAGTGGTAGTGGTAGTGGTAGCACTTTGACTTGAGGAGGAAGTACTTGACTCAATTTTTTTTACTGCTGAAGTTTGGGGTTGTTTGGCGTACGCACCTGAAGCTACGAGTCCCAAAATTACAAAAGAAACTACGCATAGCCAAATAATTTTTTTAGAAAGGTGGTCTGACTTAAAAAACTTCAATTGAACCTGATCCGATCTTTAATTAAACTCAACATAGACTTAATCTTCAAGCAAACTTAGTGTTAATTTGAAATAGATATCTTACCATTAGAGTTTAACCTCAATTATTATATGATTTATTGCACGCTAGGGGATGAATCGTTTAAAAATTTGATAATATTTAATAAATAAGTAGCAAATTCAGACTTAAGATTGAAATCACAAATAAGTTAAATTTACTAATCAAAAGACTTGTATAAACATTTATAAGATATGAATTTGGAGAGCAAAACATTAGATGAGTAATTTTTCATTCAAACTTAAATTCGGTGTTGCAATTATTATTTTTGTACTGTTGTTGTCGGCTTGTTCGTCTAACCGTTCTGCAACTTTGGCACAAAGTAGTTCTAGTACTGTTGTACTACCGAACAAGTCTGAATCTGTTTCGAAGATTACGCTAGCATATGAGACTCTATTTGACCTTGGCAACCCGTCCATTCAACCCAAAGTAGACGTGGTTCAAAACGGACAGCAATTGGAAGCATCGATGAAAGAAGCATTTGACTCTTCATTGTCAAAAGCTGCCAGTAGCGCAAAAGTAGTAAGTGTTTCGTTGGAAGCAAAACAAGCATGTTTAATTGCAGACGAAAATTATCCGTGTGCTAAAGTTACCTACAATTTGCTCACTCCTGCAGGCACACCAATATTTACTACACCTTCGACTGGGTATGCAATCTATTTAAATGATAAATGGGTTGTAGCAAAAAATACAATATGCAGTTTATTGACACTTGCGAATTCCAACAAAGTTCCATCTGGTTGCTAATTGTACTTAAATTATTGGATCTAGTTACAGAACACCATAGTTGAACAAGTGTTACTTGATTCGCAGATAATTTAGGATGATATAACTCAGATAAAGTTAGAGTTTTTTTCGTTTAAGAGATCTGTTTCTGGCAAAATATGCTAAACATTCCACGATAGTTAAGATTACTACTATGTAAAAAATGTGTGACTGTTTTGTAAACATCGGGGGCCAAAATACTCCGGGTGAATATTTGTGTAAACTCTGCAAGTCTTCTATCCAAAATGTTGCATACAAAGCTAAAGTTATAATCCCGAGCGATACTATAAAACGCACTTGCCTAATTTGGGTAAGTGCAAATAGCAATATTGACATTACAATCGCATCGAACTGATTTAGTACTGATGAAACAAATAAGAAGAAAATTATGGAAATAAAGATGCTGAATATTAAATTGCCTCGGCCAAGGCCATATTTGAGCGGGTTTGTAAATGCTGGATATTGAACAACTGTAGGTGTGTACATATATGAATTATTTTTGATATTCTTATTTTTTCTACGTTTATACTGGAGGAATATTAAGCCAGCAACACATAAAAATAATGTACCAAAAGATATAAATAAGGCGAGATCTATTGAATTTTGGGGTGCATAGTAAAGTTCAATATTATAGTTGTTTGTTCCAGCAGGGGGTTTGATCAGCCACCCATTTGCAAAAGCGTCGATTAAGGTACTTGAACTGTTAATTAGTGATCTTGAACTATTACCAGAAGTTACTTTTGCTTGCCATCCGCTATTGTAGTTTTCTCCTAAGATTAGCCAGACTGGCTTACCGTAGGTGGTTACCCTCAGGTTGACTTTAGTATCGTTGAAGTTAAGCAATTTAATTTTTGCTTTTGGTATAACTGTAGGCGCAGGTTTGATGAATCCGCTAGTGTCGGCATTATTTGGGGGGGGTATGTCGGTAGTTATGGGTGAATCGAATACCAGCTGGTCAATATTGATACCTGACTGTTGTCCAGCAGCTGTTTCAACAATATGGGTACCAGCTGGCAAATAGATTCCATTCTTGTCAGGACCGCAACCTACTACTTTTAGATATTTGCCTTGCAAGGCTGCCTGAGAGGTTCCCATTATTTTTAACCATATTGGCTTATTATCGATCGTTGCCAAATTATTTCTACATATGTTAGGCAAGTTAACCGGTGGAGGTACGTTTGCAATTAAATTTTGCGAAACGGATGCGGAATTGCCGTTTAATAATTTTGCCGAAATAGTCGAGATATTTGGGAGGTTTTGTAAATTAAAAGAGTTAATTCCCACCGGTAATGTTTCATAATATGGTCCAAAATCGAAACTACTTTCAACGGGATTTACGGCTTGAATTGTCATTCGTATATTTCTCCCTGATAGCGCTGGAAATTGCAAAATTACAGTGTCTTGTTTTGTTTGACTGTTAAATGGAAGATTAGGCGGAAGCTGTATTTCCCTTTGACCCTGTTGTGTAGAAATAGTTACAAAAGTAGGAATACTGTGGTGACCGTCGGCATAAAAACTCAACACGATTTGATTGAATGTTACGGAAGTTGGATTGTTTATCTGAATCCAAGAACCAAGTTGAGCAGTTAAGCCCATACTGGTTTGCCATGCAGAATTTACGGAAGATTTTTCAACTGATGCGGCGTATGCGTTGTCGTCTCCAGACAAACGACTCGACGAGTTGTAGTATGGCAGATTGTTCGAACTAAGACTGGTTCCATTTAAAAGCGAGCTAACAGTTTCATCTGATGTTTGGGTAGAAAGTGTTGCATCACCTGATATTAAAAAATTTCTAGATGTAGGCAAGTCTAGAAACCTTGAGATATTTGATTCGGGGGAGGTCCTTGGTGAAAGCGAACCTACCATCGACCGGGAGAATAAATAAACCAAGCGGTAGTTGGCGGTCTGTTTTCCCAGCTCGTCGATTAAATCTGTAGGTGGTTGAATTATTTCTCTTGCTTGTATATTGTTTACATTGATCTCAGAAAATCCTACTGGTACTACGGTATAACCAAGCGGACTGTAGGTCTTAAGAATAGTGATTCTAACAGTGTTGAAATTTGTCTCAGGAAATCTTATAGTTTGTCCGAGTTGCCGTCTAGATTGTTGATTTAAATTTACGGTGAATTGACGACTTAATTTGTCATTGCTCTTAAGGGTTATGCGAACTTTTGTTATCCAGATTGCCTCAGACTGTGGAATTGCCTGAGTTAAAGTAATTCGATTTGACTTGATCACCGAATTAAGTTCCACCTGTATCCAAGCTCCGATTGGATTTTCAAAATCATTTGTGGTCCAAGATGTATTTATATTACCGTCGAATGCATTGAAAGGTTTAGATTGAGGGTTAAATTCAAAATTGTCTTTAGATGTTGAAGAAGTTATTGACTTTACACCTTGATCTACAGCCACGGTCTGCATCTTATTTGTCGTATCTGGAAAAATGTTGAAATATGAAATATTGTTATTATTAGAAGAACTGTTTTGGGAAGCTGTCTCAATGCTGCCAGTTTGATCTATTAAACTAGTCCAGTTCTTTAACTGTTTTCTGTTTGAGTCAGTAATAACTAAGGTTGAATTTTTTGTTAGTAAAGACTTTAAACCTTTAGGATTATTTACATAGCTACCCGAGTAGAAAATAGTTGGATTGCCGTTGAGGAGACCTGAATTCGCTGCTTCGATTACTCCCAAACCGTCTCCATCTATTATTACTGGTGCTTTAGTTGATTCAAGTCTAACAATCGGTCTCGTGTTTTTAACTGAATAATCGATCAACGGAGGCAGTTTCTGTGACTTGTCATTCAAAGAAAGTATCTGATTGTTATAGTATGGAAGACCGAGAGGGGGGAAGTTGTATGTCGGTTTACCGAATGATTTCGGCGTTCCAAGTCCAATTGGTGTCGGCGTAAGTTGTTCTTGAATGTTTGCAGGAGGTGGAATTTGATACCTTGAATACATTTCATCATTTGTGATTAACATGTCACCCGCACTCATTAATCTTAAGACTGCAGACAGTCCAGCAGGGTTTAAATCAGAACGTTGAATACTGTTGTCTAATTGGTCTAGTAGGTTTACTCCGTAAGTAGAACCCATTGCTACTTGATGTCGTTCAACTGTTGGCCGGGTTGTAAGACCTGCTAATAGCGAGTCATTTGTAGCCCCAAAGGTGTAAGAGTCAAAATTCTGACCAGGTTCTTGCAGCACACGAGTATTATTGCTTTTGGAAGACAAATAATTAGCCGCCTGATGCCAGTAAGTTGGAATTGATTCCCTTGCCATGTTTAAATTTACGGTATTGCCGTCAAATAAGCCCGGTAAATTATAGATTGCAAGCAGAATTATAATCAACGCAACGAATTTTTCAATATAATTAAATCGGAAATTGAATGCAGATACCAGTGAGCCAATTAATACTGCTATGCCAATTACGTATAAAGGAGTGGCTCGGGTAGAAGATCTTAGTGCTAATCCGATTTCAGAACCGTTCATAAAATTTAACAGTTTGGAACCGAACCAAGACGGATGTGATATTGGATAAATACCAACGCTGAGGA
>JAJYVQ010000120.1 GCA_021791915.1 Actinomycetes bacterium
TGTGATATATTTTGATGAAGACTCCGAAGAATTACAATAACTTTGTTCTAGCGAACCAATACCAACCGGTTGCGGCGGAGGCGGGGGTGGGGGGACCGCCTCTACGCCATCAACCGGCATATTTAACTTTAGTGCATTTGTAACATTGAGTGATGTCAAGTTTTGATCTTTTTCATCAGTCGAAGAATTTTTATTAACAGCTTCCGAGTTATCCTTAGATTCGGTAGCTACGTTGGCTTGAGAGCTTACTTCACTAGGCAAAAGTAAATTATCAGTTTTAGATCCTGCAGTAGAAGAATCAATATCTTCGCTGTGAGATTCTGAATTTGTTGGCGCAATCACAGCCAATACAGTTCCAACATCTACGGTTTCCCCTTCTTGAATCAAGATTTTATCGAGAATTCCGGTTGCCGGAGAAGGAACCTCAGTATCTACTTTATCGGTTGAAACGTCAAATAAAACTTCGTCTACTTTAACCAATTCACCTACATTCTTATACCACTTTGTAACTGTACCTTCTGTTACAGACTCTCCCAATTGAGGCATTTCAACATCAAACAACGTGCAACCCCCTTCCACTCAATGCAATTACCGTCTCACCAAAACTTTCAGAAATTGTTGGATGAGGTTGGATGAGTTTCATTATATCGTTGACCTGAGCACCCCAATTAACAGCAAAATATCCTGCTCCTAACTGCTCTGTAACCCAAGGACCAACCATATGAACTCCTAACACTTCGCCTAAAGTACCATCAGGGTTACGTCTTGCAATTACCTTGACCATACCATCAGTTTCCCCAATTATTTTTGCTCTAGAGTTTCCAGCATACGGGTCTTTTTTTACTGCGACTTCAATACCAGCTTCTTTTGCAGCAGCTTCAGTCATTCCAACAAAAGCAACTTCAGGATGGCTATAAATACACCATGGGACTTTGGAATAGTCAATGGGCAAGGGATTTTCACCAAGTATTTTGCTTACTGCAACTAAAGCTTCACTAAAACCAATATGGGCCAGTTGCGGAGTATTAACTACATCGCCGATCGCATAAACATTTTCTCTGGAAGTCCTCATAAATTCATCAACTATCAGATAACCTTTTGAGTCGATATCGATGCCGCTTGCTGGATCGATAACATCTTTGGTGTTCGGCATTCGACCCACTGAAAGAATAATAATTTCTGAATCTACTTGTGTACCGTCAGCAAGTTTTACTACAGTGTTGTTATCTTTAATTTCTTGGTCCACGATAGTAACACCAGTCATAACAGCAATATTCTTTTTTTTGAAGGATCTGATCAAAGTAGTAACTACATCACTGTCACATCCGTTAAGTAAATTCGGCAATACTTCTAAAATAGTAACTTTTGAACCCAAGTCCGAAAACAGCGATGCAAATTCGCACCCAATTGCACCTCCGCCGATAACAGTAACACTTTCGGGGATTTTTCTGTATTCAAGAATTTCGTCAGATGTCATAATGTGTAATCCATCCACTGTAAAACCAGGCAGTGTCTTAGGGGATGAACCCATCGCTAAAATTGTAGACCGACCTTTGTACTGAGATTTACTTGAGTCCTGGCTAGTTACAGTGATTGTTCCGTCTTTTTCCACAAAACCGTTCCCAGCTATAATTTCAATTTTGCGGCCCTTTAAAAGTCCAGACAACCCCTTGTATAATTGATCTACTACTGAAGATTTTCTGTCATGTGACTGCGAATAATCAAATGACACTTCGTTTACGTTTATACCGAAATCCTTTAATTCAGAAAGCTTATTAAATAAGCTCGATGTCTCAAGAAGTTCTTTGGCTGGAATGCAACCACGATGTAAACATGTCCCACCCACCTTTTCTTTTTCTATTAATCCGACTTTCAAATTTCCAGCAGCTGCATTCAAAGCTGCCGCATAACCACCTGGACCTCCGCCAAGGATTAATACGTCAAAATCTTTGATATTACTCATTATTAACAAATCCAATCTAAATAAACATCTATAATAATCCTACTAACCGTAAAACTTGTCTGATACAAAAAACTCTGCGTGGATTGACTTGACTAGAGGTTTCATTAATCGTAACTCTAAAAATAAAATTTAGTAGTGATGCGTTATTGTTATAAAATTAAATTGCCAAATACTTGATATCTTTACTTTCGTGAATATACGATCATTGCCCAAAATTAAGAATGTTGTAATCGTATTATCGATTGCCGTATTCATACAATTTTTAGGCGCTATGGCCGTCTCACCAATCTTACCTATATTTTTAAAACATAACTCCCAAAAAGAGTCTTCAGTCGGGTTAATAATTGCACTGTTTTTTGTATTTAACTTAATTTCGCAATACCCGAGCGGGCGATATTTAGATAAGCATAATCCTATTTCAGTTATAATTTTTGGATTGACCCTATTTTCAGTAAGTTCGATTTTAATGGGATTATCTACTAATTTCAGCGAACTTATGATATTCAGATCACTTCAAGGCATAGCCTCGGGTTCATATCTAGTGTCAACAAACTCCATAATTGCCAAGAGTCAAACATCTACGACAAAAACTAAAGCTTTTGCTTATTTATTCGGCTCACAAGTTTCTGGCACTACAATAGGTGCTTTGCTCGGAAGCACATTTGGATTAAATCATCTCCGATTAGTATTTGTTGGAGCTGCAATACTGTCGCTGTTTTCGCTGATCTACACTTTGCTTAACTTAAGTTTGATAAGTCACACTATTTCTCAGAGCAAGGTTTCTCAGAGCAAGGTTTCTCAGAGCAAGGTTGAAGCTTTTGGGTCAAAAGGCGATCTGAAAACCTCAGAGACTATAAGTTTTAAGAGGCTCTTGGCTAGACCTGAGATTCAAAGTGCAGTCCTATGGGCAGCCGCATCTGGAAGCGTTACCGGAGTTTATGAAACCCTATGGAGTCCTTTTTTTCTTTCACGGGGTGCAAACGGTCTTTTGCTTGGTCTTTCCTGGTTCTGTTTTGGAGCACCCTACCTACTGTTTTCTTGGAAAATTGACTCATTGGCAAAACTCTTGAAACTGCCTACTATGGCTATATCCCAACCTCTCTTCGGAGGACTATTTATAATAGTCTATGTCTCAATTCATAATACTTATCTTATAGTAGGACTGTGTGCAGTTGAAGCTTTAGCAGTTTTACCTGGAGCCCCTGCAATTCAGACTATTCTTACCAAATCAATTCCTTCCAGTCAACAGGGTCAGCTTCAAGGAATTTTCTTATCTTCACAAATAGCTTTTCAGGCAATTGCAGCATTTATGTCAGGAATTATAGCAACTGTCAGCATAGGGCTCAGCTTCTATATTGCAGGATCCTTTTCTCTTGTAATTTGTTTCCCAATATTTTTCAAGCTTCGAAAAAAAGAGTATTCACCTTAAGATGATGTAAATCGGATACCGTAAACTTTAACTGGTGATGATCCTGAGTTGTAAACTCTAATTTCGATTAAATCGCCCTTGGGTGCATCAGCATGCTTAGCTTCAAAGATAAACTTGCCATTAAATATTTCGTTGGATCTATCCAACGATGACCCAGATACTGTACCCTGCAACAAAACTTGGGTTGTAATACCGTTAAAATCAGGTTCGAGCTGGGCGATAATGGTATTTGTCGAATCATCCCACATCTGAACTGACACCCCTTGAAATGACGATAAGGTGACACTAGCAGTAACTCTAGTATTCGGTAAAGATCTAACATATGCTCCGTAGGTCACATAACCAGATCTGCCACCGGGAGAATACATGTACGAATTTCCAACTGTATTTCCAATAACTGGGGTGCCGATATCGCTCGGTAAAAATGATCCTGTCATGTCATTTGGCGTGTTATTAAAACACATACTAGCTCCAACGGGCTTGAGCTGAAGGAGCCATATATTGTTACTACTTTGTATCACCTGCGCTCCCATGTCAAAGATAGCATAGTTTAATATCCCTAAGGTCTGCTCTGTAGTTAAAGTTTCTATCCCCTCATTTGAAGTAAGCACCATCCAAACTGTAGCAGTATTTACTGGAAAGCATCCAAGTTTTCTAATTGGATAAACATAGTATCTCGTGGCAAACAGTCCCGTAATTCCCTGAGACACAAGTACTTCATCGCTAACAGGTATCACTTTCAGCGCAGATACAATACTTGCAGATGCCTTTGGGTCTACTTTCAGCCAGTTGCTTTGAACTTGTGGTATCCACACAAGTCCCCATCCTATAGAAATTAACGTCATTAGCGAGACCAACAGTAAAGATACCTTAGCTTTAAAGTTGAGTCTGGCTTTCTCAGTCTTAACCGATTTCTTTGGATACGCTAGAGCACGCATTGCAGTATCGCAAAGTCCTACCGTCATAAAAAACCCGATCGGCATTCCCTGAAATCCGGGAAAAGCAAAAACACCATTCCGATAGTTATTGCCTAGATTCATTAGTAAAATCACAACCGTTACCCCAAACCCCCATGGAGAAACAATTCCAATTAAGCCCGGAGCACTTATATAAGCCCAAACATCTTTAATTCGACCAAATATTTTAGAGAAGAGTCGGTTAATATGAAGTAGTCCCCCTATTAAAATTGTAAAAGATGAAACATTGCTTGTTGGATTAGAGGTCAAATAGGCATAACCTTCCGATACTGTATTAGACTGGTCAGCGCCAAAAAAGCCCAATAGGAAGTACCAGATCAAACCTGAAAACAAGACTTTAATGCCTACCTTCAACCTATCTGCGGTTAAGAATGTGGATAAAGCAAGTCCAATCAACCATATTGAAGCGACCTGACCGCACAATAAAACAGCCAACATGCCTAGCAGATATTTACTATCTTTTAGATAAATATACCTTCCTGTGACAACTAAAAATAGTGTAGCAATCGGTTCAACATGAAAGTCTGCCCCTAGTGCCCAATAGTCCCACGGGTTAAACAGCAGAATTAAAAAAGCAAAAACAAATAGTGCCTTCTTATAGAACTCGTAGTTCTTATAATATCTATAGCCGAAACCTCCATAGTTTTCATTCTTAAATACTATTTCAGAAATCCAAATCAAGACAACTATTTCAGTTAAACAAAAAGCTAAATCCTGAATAAATAGCAAAGATAGTGGAGATCTGAAAATAAACCCAATAAGACCTAAAAGCCAAACAATTAGTTCTCCGTGATTACCAAAAAATGGTGCCCTAAGGGTTGTGGAGTACGGCCAAAAATTCCCCTTTGAAATTAGCCACCAAGGCTGTATGTAAAGCGAACTATCCCAGGACAGAGAGCCAGAATTAAAAATTCGATTCGAATATATACCTAAATAAACAAGCTGAGCTACAACTGTTACATAAACAATATATTTTATTCTACCCAGACTTTTCACAACATCTTAGCTCACTTAATCGTGATCTATACAACGCACATTATTACTAGCTTACATAATAAGAGTTATTTCAAAACTCTTCACCTAAAACTTTCAGATGACCTTATTCGTTGTTGCCCAAAGGCTCTAAGTAGTCAAAAGTTCTAATGTTACTTTTGTGAAGTCTAAGTTGAATAGAGGTTTTCAATACACCAAAACCATATTTAACGCTTCTTCTGAAATTAATTGAAGAAGAATCTTCGTCATATCTGGTGGGACAAGATATTTCCCCTATTGAATATTTAGCATTTACTATCTGAGCGATCATTTGATTATCAAAAACAAAATCATCAGATAAAAGATCCAACTTAAGCGATTTCAGCAATTTACCTGAAAAGGCACGATATCCCGAATGATACTCAGATAACTTATAACCGATCATCAGGTTTTCAAAAGCTGTAAGAAGACGGTTTGCAAAATATTTCCAGACCGGCATACCACCCTGTTTGACTGCTCCTGGTCCTATAATTCTTGATGCTAATACAAAGTCGTAAACTTCGTATGCTATCATAGAAGCCATCGCCGTAACTAAAAGCGGAGTATACTGATAGTCCGGATGCAACATAATAACTATGTCGGCCCCTTGGTCAATTGCAGTCTTGTAACAGGTTTTTTGATTACCGCCATAACCTCTATTGTTGTCGTGTTCTAAAACCATAAGCCCTAACTCTTTAGCGACGCCAACGGTATTGTCAGTAGAACAGTCATCGACCAAAATGACTTGATCTACAACTTGATGATCGATTTCATCATAAGTTGCCTTAAGGGTAGATTCAGCATTATAAGCTGGCAGGACCACTACAACTTTCTTTCGGTTTAACATTATTCTTTTAGCTTACCTTTATCCTATTACTTTATCCGTGTAACGAATCATGACACATATTTAATTTTAACCTGATTTAAATCTTAAAGCTAGAATTTCCGAATAACCGTATGGATAGTTCTTGGAGATATTTACAAGATTTGCTTCAAAAAAAACAGGGTCTCTGTCGATATGTTTGCCAATAATAAAGAATTCTGCTTGTCCATGCGGGTTTGTAAGAGCTGTAACTGGACTTGCACCTTGATAACGGTTGATTGCGTTGTCGGTGTATGAATAAATGATAGCGTCTCCAGGTAACAGACCATTTTGCCCATATATAGTTTGGGAAAAATAAACAATAATACCTCCAGCATTTACCGGCTGATCGTATTGATTAACAAGTTGTATCTGAATTGGAACAGTCTGATTTAATGGTAATGGACCATTTATAGCGTCTGGGCTGATCTTTAAATGATCCTGTTGGGCAATAAATATACTGCTTGCTGAAACAGTTGCCGGGCTAGTTGTGTATGCCACCACCTGAAAACCTCCTACAATCGGCGGCATAGCATAAAAGTTAGGTGCCTGCAAGATTACTCCCCGAGTACCATGTGACGGAATACTTTTACTTGAATTGGTCACATTCCAAAAAGCTGTGACCGTACCATTTTCTTGAACGGTATAGGCAGGGTTAATAGTATGAGATGTATTATTGGTAACCTGAACAGTTACCTCATCTACGGTCTGCAACTCGCCAGTGGTATGCACTGAAAGTATTGTTAACTGTAGCGGAGATCCGATTAATATTGCAATACCAAATAGACCCAATAGAACTAAGGACATAGTTGTAAAAATAACCACCAAATTTCTACGTTTAGAGGTTTCTTTGAAAGATTCAACAGTAACC
>JAJYVQ010000006.1 GCA_021791915.1 Actinomycetes bacterium
GAAACCTTATTAACCCTGTGAGAAACCTTATTCCAAAGGTTGTGGCAAAATCACTATTGAATCTTTAGTCTCCTAAGTTTCTCAAATAAGATTCTCAAATAAGATTCTCAAAATAATGTAACAGTTAGTGTATATAGTTTAAATATGGTAACAATCTGCAAAACTCGCTACGGAACTGAAGCCGTTAAGGCTCTGGTGTACATGATAGATGAACTTAAACAGTCAGATAAGTTATCTACAGTAACCGTGGTTGTAGATTCAAACTCCAAGGCATTGTATTTAAGGCACAACTTAATCGATACTTTGGCATCTATTTCAGACAGTGGTCTAAGCGGTCTAATTAACGTGCAGTTTACCAGTTTCCGCAATTTTTATCGAACTGTGTCTAAGTTGGATCAGTCCGTTGCAAGCCCGCTTTTTTTGGACGGTATTATCTGGGGTTGTTTGGATTCGGACAACAGTTCTTACTTTTATGGCTTTAAAGATAGTTTGTTAACCAGACAAAAGCTGGCAGAACTTCTTATTAAGTTTGACGAGAGTGTTCAGTTCAAGAGTTTTTTTGTATTAGAAAAAAACTGGGGGATAAAGACTCAAAGTTTGGTGAAATTATATCAATCAGTTGTAGAAAAATTAAATGAGTTTAATTTAACCATGTCAGATTACAGTACTACACACTTAAACTCTGATAACGAAGTAGGACAGCTTCAATTTGACTCACCAGTAGTTTTTTATTTACCAGAACTGCTGAGCTATACCGAACAACATAGACTGAAGTTGATTGTTTCAACTTTAGAAAAGAGCAGTCCCGTAAATCTTTTGTTTGGTGTATCAGAAAAGGTGAATTTAAACAATTTTATTCAAGACAGCCTGATAGATCCCATTATTAATTTAGAAAGTTTAAAGGGAGCAATAATATATAACGGATCGGTTTCCAAAAACATTATTGGAGATAACTTAGGCACGCACGAAAGCTACAATCCCAATTTTAATTTTATCTTAACTTCTGACATAGCAGCTGAAGTTGAAATACTTAATACAAAAATTAGTGATGAGATTTTAGAAAGAACTGCGCTATCTGATATATCAGTTCTAGTTCCTGAGACAAGTTACGGAAATTCGATTGTTGGGAAGCTAGGGCGTTCTGGGATTAATTGTAACGGCTATACCGGCAGTATGTTAGAGCAGTCTTATATTGGACTTCTTTTTAGCAAAATTATCAAAATTTGGACAAGTGGATTTTCGATATTTGAGCTTTGGGACCTTTTTTCTGTACTTTCCGAGAAGACATTACGTAAGTTTTTAAATATGAACTCATCTGAAGTTGAAAGATTTAAGTCAGAGCTTTTGGCAACCGTCAAATTAAATCCCGGAACGAACTTTGGTGAAATAAAAGGTCTTTCTTCTATCTTTGAGCTATTGGCAGACTACTCCAATAAAGCTACTTGGAAAGAAGTAGCAACTTATCTTGGAATCGTGAGGGACAATTTTATATTGGATGCAAATGAGGAGTTTATTCAGAATTCTGCGGTTGAATCTGAAGCACTCTACAAGTTTAATAATCAATTGAAGGAACTGGAGTTTTTAGAAAACACCCTATTGCCAGTGAATCAAGATTTTATAGTACAAGCTGTAAGCGTCATGCTCAGTTCATATTGGGGAAACCTTCCTGTAGTAGGTAGCGGAATATCTATAAATAATCTGTTTGGGTCAGCTGGGATACTAACAGGCAGTCTTTACGTTATGGGTTTGGTCGAAGGCAAATTACCCGTTAGTCATTTAGATGAAGTCGCCTTACCTAAAGAACTTTTTGATTTGTTTGAAAATGAAACCTTTAAAGAAGAGTTAAAGGAAATGATACTTTTCGAATCTAGTATTCGTTCGGCACGAAAAGTGACGTTTTTATGCCCTTTAAGCGACCTCGTATCCGCAAAAGAAAATATAATTTCAAAATTTTTTCTTTCTTATTTGGCCGAAAAAGACTACAGTGAAAATCAGGTCGTCGTTAAAAGCCTAGATCAAGCTCTTACTACTAGCAATCTTAATGCACTTATCGGTGAAAAGTTTTTAAATAGGTATGAATCCTATTTCAAAATTGTATCAAATAATTTAAACAGCACTTTAAATGAGTTTGATGCCGCAAAAAGTTACTTTGTCAGTAAAGTCGGATTAAACACTTATAAATATGACAGGTCACTGAAAGCAGAAACAGAAAACCATATTGATATAATTTCTTTTGCTAGGTCAAGTTCTACCGATGATTTAGCTTTTCAAACTCAAAACAGAGCTACTGATTCAACCGAACTTAAAGGTAGGTTTAATTTGGCAGATAATTTTAATTTAACCACAAACGCTAATCAGACTAACAAAGTTAAATATGGCGACGGTTCTGATTATTCAAGAAAGCCTGCAGAAGATTCTCTTTTGTTTCATTTAAACGCTTATGCAATAATGTGTTATTTGGAATGTCCGAAAAAGTATTTTTATGAATACAAGCTTAAAGCTTCTTACAGCCCGAAGTTGTTAATTAATGCTCCTTTTACTCCAAAGGATTTAGGTACCGCACTTCATACTGCATTGAAACATTTCAACCAAAAATTAGCGGTTATCGTCGAAAATTATAATGATAGTCAACCTTCTAGTAAAGCATTAGAAAGACTAATAGATTCGGTATTAGAAATATTTAAAGAAGAATACTCTGCTTTCGCACTAAGTGAAGTTGACTTAGCTAATCTCGAAGAAAAAAGCGAACTGTTAAGAAACTTTTTAAGAGGTGAAATCGAAGAACTTAACTCTACTTTAGATGATCTCAAAGAAATTGCTCCCGAAAAATCTATTAGTACTATTGATAAAATTACAATTTCAGAAAATATTCCCGCATTGGAAGTTGAATTTAAGGGGCAAGCTGACAAAGTTGAGTATCGTAATAATGCAATTAAAGTGATCGACTATAAGTCCGGCAAATATAAGAGTATAAGGTCGAACAAGCAATACTCAGATTTTTCAAAAACGTGGTATTTAAAACATTTTAAGGAGTTTCAAAATGCTTTCTACTCGTGGATAATTTTGCATTCTTTTCCTGAACCTAAACCCTCAATCGAATTTTCGTACGTTTATCCCTTTGAAGCAAAAAATAGTGCGGTTTATACAAAATTGGACGACCAGCATTTTAAGACGGTTGATGAAATTGTTAAAGCGGTGGCTACGGGAATATTTATAAATGAGTTTCCTGAAAATCCAAGCGATGATTGTGTGTATTGTGAATTTAGCAATATTTGTAAGCAAAAAGACAGTAAATTTGCTAACGCTAAATACTTGCAGTCTAATGTCGGTAAATTGCTGGACTGAGAGAAAATACTATGACGACTGTAAATATGAATCTAAAAGACCAAAACAGTAGAGATGAGTTAGTAAAAGGTGCCAAAGGTTCATTTTTTGTTGAAGCTGGCGCTGGAACTGGTAAAACTACGGTACTAATTGATCGATTGTGCAACATCATTTCAAAAGGTTATGCAGAACCAAAGGAGATTGTTGCTATAACTTTTACAGAAGCAGCCGCAAGCGAATTAAAAGAGCGACTGTTTGAATCTTTAGGGCAAGCTATAAGCAAAGTCGAGATCGAAGCAGTCGAATACTCAAACTTGAAATATGCAGTTGAACATTTCAGCGAATTCACAATCAGCACTATTCACAGTTTTGCCAATAAAATACTTCTTAAATATTCTTCTGAGGCAAATCTGCCAATATCTTTTACGGTCCAAAGCAATGACTATGAAACTTATCGATATTTTATCGATTTGGAAACAAAGATAAAAACAGACTGCGGAAGTCTTCTTGTAACTTTAGATAAATCGTTTAAAGAATTTAAACCAAATTATTTGCAAAAAATTATAGCTGAAGTTAAAAGACATGAGTTAAGTCGTTTGGAAGTGGAGTCGATATTGGATGAACTGGCTCAAAATGTAAAACAGATCAAAGAACTACTTCCTGGAATTAGAGAGATTTTACTTCAGTGCAAAAAAGAAGATGACAAATTGTCAGTTAGCGTAAGTGAGATTCTAAACAGTTTTTACCCCAAATGCGTAAGCTTAGATAATTTAGATAGTATCACCGATCAAAAGTGGTTGCACATTGTCTTGGATCTGATTGCAACCCCTCTTCAAAAGTATAAGCAACTCGGTATAGGCGAAAACTGGCCAAACGGATCTAAGAAAAATATTGTGGAGCAGGTCACTAAATTAGAGTCTCAACTGAACTACTGTAAACAAGTTTGCTTAAAGTATTTCCTTTATTTAGTCGTAAATGAGATTTGTCAACTCAAAGAAACTCTGATTAGAAAAGGCTTACTTTCTTTTGATGACTTGTTAAAGTATGCAGTGGAACTGTTGGCAAATCACAAAGAAATCAGAGGTGAAGTGGGTTGTTTGTACAAGTTTATTTCTGTAGACGAGTATCAAGACACCGACTATCGACAGTATAGCCTGCTTAGATTAATAGTTCAGGGTGCTCAAGAAAAAAGCCATGATTTAAATATGTTTTATGTCGGGGACCCAAAACAGTCAATTTATGGGTTTAGAAATGCAAATTTGGACCTATATTATGCTACAAAAAACGAGTTTTTAAATAAGGTCAATGGAATCGACGATGTTAAATTAGTTACACTCAACTCAAACTTTAGGTCGCAGGGTGAAATAATTGAGTGGACAAATAGTTATATGACTGCTTTGTTTTCAGCGGACCCAGAATTTAAAAATCAGATTAAATTGGATTCCGTCAGAGAAACTTGTAAAATTGAAAAGTTTAATGACAACAAGTCAAGAAAAGTATTTTATATTACTTATAAGCAAAATACATTAGACGATAGTTCACCAACGAATATTAGGCAGATAGACACTCAAAAACAAGAACAACCTAAAATAAATGAACTGCGCAAATACGGTTCTGACAAGATCGCATCAACTATTAGGTATTTAATAGATAATAAAATTTGTGTGAATGAACAGAAAAAAACTGTTTCATACCAAGATATTGCAATTGTTCTTCCTACCCGTACTTCAGTAAACTTACTTACCGATGCTCTAGATGATTATGATATTCCTTATAAGTTCGAATCCAAGGCTTACTTGTTGTCAGTTGATGTAGTTAAATCTGCAAGATATCTGTTGAATGTAATTTTGGACCCCGCTGATTTAATCTCTTGGGTAGGTCTTGTTCAAAATCTGCCTAATCTATTGACCGAAGCGGAGATCAGTAAGTTCGTGGATAATCTAAGATCAGGGGGAATTCAGTTAAATGAAAACAAGCTGATAAAGCTAGTTGCAAATTATCATGAGCGTTTAAACAAAACCTCTTTAGATAATTTGGTAGACGAGATAGTCGATGAATGTTATTTAAGAGTAGGTGCAGTTTTTTACACCAATAACAGAGATTCTATAAGTAAGTTAAACAATTTTGTCTATCTAATAAAAGATTTTCTGTTAAGCGGTAACTACACTTTAGCGAAGCTCATAGATTGGTTAAACTTTTTGGAAAGTCAATCCGAGAGCTTCAGTGATGCGGCAATTTCTGAAACCGATTACGACGCTGTCAGAATAGTCACGGTACATGCAGCCAAAGGGCTTGAGTATCCCGTAGTATTTTTAACTGGATTAAAAAACTTAATTTCAGAAAATCACAATAGAGTAATTTTTGAGTTTAATCGATCAGAGGATAAACTAACTGAGAGCTCCGCAGAGATTTATTTGAGCAAAAGTGTAAACACAAAGGACTTAAAAACAAAATACCCAGATTATGAGTCAATTCGCCGTTTATATGTTGCTACTACTAGAACGAAAGATTTGCTTTTTATAAATTTTGCTGACTGTTATAACAACTTAGGGAATGACACTAATAACACTAACAAATTAGGTAACACTAACAAATTAGACAACAATAGCAAATTAGAAAAAAATCCTGAATCAAATAACTCCTACGCAGATATTGATCCTGTTAGTAAGTTATACTTTCAGCTGAATTCAGACGAGATTATAAAAGGTGATGTAGATAACTTGCTAAGTGGATTTAAACCAATTGCAAGTTCATATAGGAATAACTTAGAACTGGAGGGTTCTTATGATGCTAGAAGTTCGTTCGAAGAGGTTTTGAGCTCGATGCATAATCGACGGTCAAAGATATCAGATATCTTAAACCGCAAAAAAATAGTCACTCCCAGCAGTTTAAATAATAAGTTAACCTTTGAGCAACTTGTAGACATGGACGATCAGCTTAAGTATTCAACTCAACTTAAAAGTTCATCTAGGGGCACTTTGGGAACAAGAATTGGAACTGCAGTTCACAAGGTCTTAGAAAAATTTGATTTTACACAGTTAAAACAGGACAATCTTTTAGGTATTGAATCGTACTTGTCGGAACTGTGCTGGGCTTGCTCTAGTGAGTTTAGTATAGAAGATCGGGTTTATGAAATAAAAAATCTAGTTTTAAATGCGCTGAAATCAGATATTTTAAAGATTGCAGCAACAAAGAGTCACTATAAGGAAGTATATGTGGGACTTCCCATAAATTTAGACTCAATGGGAAGTTCAATTTTGGAAGGTTATATCGATTTATTAATAGATATGGGGGATAAATATGAAATTGTGGACTACAAGACTACTTCTTTAATTGAAGATTTGGATTTGAGCAAGTTAGAAAAGGACTATGAGAGACAGGGTATTGCATACGCATATGCCGTTTATAAGCTGACTTCAAAAAAGGTTGGTCGGGTAATATTTTTGATGCTAAATGAAAAAGGAAGTAAGGAGTTAACAATTCCCGAGTCAATTTTGGAAGAATCCCTCGACTGCTTCGAATCTATCGTGCTTTCTACTTTGGGTTCTGATTAATAATTCGGTCGGTCTATAAGTTAGTTTGCACAAATACTGTATTGCACAAATACTGTATTGCACAAGTTCTGGATTATGTAAATACTTAAACTTGCAGATAGATTTATAGATTAGTTTAAGTCGAAAGTTAATTGATTGTAGGTGGGTACGATACTTTCTAATCTGTGTTTTGTAACTTCAATCCAATTTACGCTTACAGCTTGATTATGAAGTTTTTCGGACAGATATTGTGAAGCAGTTACTATCGGATAAAAACTGCGGTTGCATGAAGCACAACGTTTCTTGGAGATTTTAGTGCCTGCGTTAATTATTATTTTTTTATTACAGCACGGAAGAACCTTGGATTTTGAACCAACAATGGTCACGTTTTCGGGCCAATAGTCGAATTCGTCGTTTAAAGTTTCAAATTGAATGGCATCTAAAGTAGATTGAAAGTAATTAGAGTTTTTTAATGAAGTCATCTTTAAATTAGTTTATCAGTCGTTTTTATAGCATCAAAATGAAATTTATAAATCTAAATTAGCTATTGTCTTATAACTTAATGATGTTAAAATTACTATATTTTTAGTAGTAAGATTTTGATATTGTCTTAAAGCAAATATGGGTAGCAGTCACAGTTCGATATTTTTGGTTGTAGGTGACGTTTTTAGGTAAGTTAGCTGATGTTGAGCTAAAGTGCCAATTTTGTCCGTGAACGAATGTTGTGGCCTACCAGGGAGGCTATGTGTTTGCAGAAAGAGCAATATAAAATATTTATTTAAAGTTACACTATGGTTTTAAATGTCTGAAACAAATTCACAAATTAGCTTTGATGAAGCCGTAAAGATTGCTAGTGCTCCTGGTAGTTTGTACGAGCTGGAAGATAAAGAAATTAACGGTCTTACTTACTCATGTTTTAAGATATGTCCTCAATCCCTACGACAGCTGTACGACTTGGGCCGTTTTCGATTAGACAACGAAGCTATTGTTTATGAAGATGAAAGGTATACCTACAAGGAATTAATCGACAGAGTGGACTCTACTGCTGACTTATTGGTTTCTCGCCTGAATGTAAAAAAAGGAGATAGGGTTGCTATCGCAATGAGAAATTATCCAGAATGGATAGTAGCATTTTTTGCAACGGTTTCGGTGGGAGCGGTGGCTTGTTTGTTAAACGCTTGGTGGACAGAAGATGAACTTGAGTACGGCGTATCTCTTTCGGGAGCAAAACTTATTATTGCCGATGTTGAGAGGGCAAAAAAACTAGATAACATTTTAAAAAAGGGTCAATCTAAATTGTTGGTTGTTAGACATGACAATGAAAGGGATTTTACCAATCTCGAAGTCTATCTTTATGACAAAGAGTTGGAGTTGGGTAAGCCGATGCCATATGTGGAAATTGATTCGGAAGACTTGGCAACTATGCTTTTTACTTCGGGGACTACTGGCAGACCCAAAGGTGCAGTGTCTACTCACAGGGCAGTTCTACACGGATTGCTTGGGTTTGGATTTAAGGCTGCTGTTGATGTTGCAAGAAGGTCGAAATCAGAAGAAGACGAAGACTTAAACGGACCGAATACTTTTATTTTGGCGGTGCCGCTTTTTCATGTCACAGGTACTGTTCCTGTTATGATGGGCTGTTATACTACCGGTAACAGGCTGGTAATGATGTATAAGTGGGATCCAGTTAGAGCACTTGAGCTTATTGAGCGCGAGAAAATTACGGTTTTCGTAGGAGTTCCAACAATGGCTCATGACTTGTTGGAATCACCTGAGTTCTCAAAATACGATACGTCTTCTTTAAGAAGTATTGGAGGAGGAGGAGCTCCTGCGGCTCCAGAGTTAGTTAGACAGATCGATCAAAAGTTCAGCCACGGAAGTCCGCAAATTGGGTACGGTATGACTGAAACCAACGGTTATGGTCCTCAAAATAGCGGAGAAGACTACCTCAATAGACCCACGAGTGCGGGAAGGGTAGTACCGATTATGAAAGTGAGAATTGTGGGCGAAGATGGAAAAGTATTGGACAAAAATCAGATCGGAGAAATAGAGTTTTATGGTCCAAATCTAATATCAGGTTACTGGGAAGACAAAGTGTACACGGACGAAGTTATTCGTGATGGATGGCTTAAATCAGGTGATTTGGGTTATTTGGACGAAGATGATTTTATCTATGTCGTTGATCGTGTAAAAGACATGGTATTGAGAGGTGGAGAAAATATCTATTGCGTTGAAGTGGAAGCAGTTCTCTATGAAGTTCCTGAGATCTTTGAAGCAGTAGTCTTTGGGGTACCTGATGAAAGGCTCGGAGAGCAACTTATCGCCGCAGTCGTTTTAAAAGATGGAATGCAAGTTAGTGAGGAGAAAATTAAACAGTTTCTTTCAGAAAAACTTGCAAAATTCAAGATACCAGAACACATTTATTTCAGTAAAGATCAGCTACCCAGAAACGCCGCAGGCAAGTTCCTGAAAACTCAACTTAGACAACAATATATAGAAACTCACCAGAAAAATTGACTCCGGGATTATAACAGGTGTTATAAATTTTGTGCGGAAGATTTGTACAGTTCAGCCCAGCTTCACTTCTTCGTCAGATTTACGAATTGAAATCCGTTGAAGATGACGATGTTAAGAACCGCAGTCCAAAGTATAATATTACTCCAGGATCAGATATTTTGGCAGTATCAACTGAAAATAGTCTTCGGAAGCTGACCTTGTATAGATGGGGGTATTTACCTTCGTGGGTAGGTAGTTCTACTAAAATTAAACCCGTAATAAATGCGGTATCAGAAACCGTGACCCAAAAGAAATTCTTTGCGTCAGCAATAAAAAATTCTAGGTGTATTGTCCCTATGGACGGTTTTTACGAATGGATGTCTCAACTTGACACCAAACGAAAAATTCCCTATTTTATCAAAGCAAAAGACGACCTGCCGTTAGCGGTTGCAGGTATTTCTAGCTCGATAACTACAAATGTTGATTCAAAGATCGTTAAAGTTACTACTTGTGCTGTTTTGACTTGTGAATCAAATTCACTTTTAAAGCCTATTCACGACAGGATGCCAGTTATATTGTCCAAAAAGTATTGGGATTTGTGGTTAAAAAATCATGAACTTTCAGCAAGCAGTTTAGGTGAGATTTTAAGACCTGCAGACTCTGAATGCTTTACTCGTGTAGCTGTATCTTCTTTAGTAAACAATCCTAGGAATGATTTTCCCGACTTGCTGAAAGAAATCTGATCCTATAAGAATTTGCGGCTAAATACTAATTAAATTGTATTAAGTCAAAATCATTGATTTAAATCATTTGGTAGTAACTTTATTCTTAGTAAGTCAGGTATTTGGTTTAATTAATTTGCAGATTTCGATTGAAATGTTTTTGTCTGATCAATGCAAGAGGGTAAATTTGCAATTTTGTGATAGTTTTATTAGATCAACTTAGTTATCATTTTCGACTAAACTGTGGTACTACAGATGCTTTAAAAGCAATTAATCAATTTAATCAGATTAACACAATTCATTAATTACTTTATATGACACCTAAACCACGAACAATAGAAGATGTTAAAACCTACTGGAACAATAGACCGTGTAACATCAGACATTCTCCGGCTGAAATAGGAACAAAGCAGTACTTCGATGAAGTAGAGCAAAGAAAGTATTTCGTCGAACCTCATATACCCAAATTTGCACAGTTTGACCGTTGGAAGGGTAAGAATGTTCTTGAAATTGGATGTGGAATAGGCACTGATACAATTAATTTTGCAAGAGCAGGTGCTAATGTAACTGCTGTAGATATTTCAGCAGAATCACTTAATCTAGCAAAAAAGCGCGCAGAAATTTATGGTGTTTCTAGTTCGATCAAATTTTTAGAATGCAATGCAGAGGAGCTGGACAAGGTGCTTCCAAAATGTCACTACGATCTCGTTTATTCATTTGGGGTTATTCATCATTCGCCAAATCCTTCTGCAGTATTAAGGGCCGTTACTAGTTTAATTAGAGAAGATGGCGATTTAAAACTTATGGTTTACAACTTATTGTCATGGAAAGCAGTCTATATTTGTTTTACTTATGGAAAAATGAGATTTTGGAAGATTAGAGAATTTATACCTAGGTATTCAGAAGCCGAAGAAGGTTGCCCGATAACTTTTGCTTACACGAAAAATGAAGCGAAGCGTTTAGTAGAATCGGAAGGATTTCAGGTAAATAATACTTATATTGATCATATTTTTCCATATCAAATTCCCCAATATGTTAAATATCAGTATGAGAAAACCCGACTTATAAAAGTCATGCCTCCCAGCATATTTCGAAAACTTGAAAAGGTTATGGGCTGGCACATCATGATAGAAGCAACTTTAAAGAAAGTGAATTAAAGCAGGCAGACTTAACAGATCTTTGAAATGGGCTAGATTCATATCTGAAGTTAAATTTTCTCTAAATCGCTAAAATCTTATTTAAAAACATTTTGAATTCTAATTTTAAAGTAAGAATGTAAAGCCATATAAATTCTTTCCAAATTACTATTAATTGACGTAATTATCTGAATAATGTACCGAAGTTCATGGAATAAGCATAGGAAGGTCAGCAGTTGCCAATCCCCAGTTGTCATCATTGATCACTAGGTTTTTGTTTTTATGCATATATTTCAATCGATAAGACCGCAGATCGCTATTTGTAAAGTACTTTAATTCTAGTGTTTCCAGATTTGTGAATAGTTTTGAATGACCCTCAGGAGTCCATCCAGAGCCTTCTGAGTGTTCCATGTGATAGATAATTTTTGGCTCTGATAAATCAATCATTTCATAACTAAATGAGTAAGCTTGAATTAATATAACAGAGTCAATGTTCCATGAAAACATTGGCCATTCAGGATATCCTTTTAGCTGATTCCATGCAGTATTTGTCATTAAAGTAAAGTCTCCACAAGCGTTTTCGTGCAACAGAGGAAATCTTGCAATTGAATAAAGAGCCTGAAGTTTATCTGCGATTAGAACCGAAGAAGGCTTATTTTTATTCCAATTTACATTTTGTGTTTGTTTTTCGCTTCTGATTGAGTTTTGTTTAACTGAAATTTTGTCAACTAATTGCTTTGATTGAAATATGAGAATGTCACTTAATGATTTATATCTGGGATTTGTCCGACCTGAATTTGGATAATAGATTCCGTCGCTTTTAATAATTCGTATTATATTTTCTGGGCAAACATTTAAAGCGGACTCTACATTTTGAACCGATTTGTCAAACGGAAATCTTACATCTAATCGGTCTGTTCTAACTAATTGGTATTCTTTTAAAAATGAGCCACAAAAGCTGAAAGTTTCTAAAGGAAATAGAATATCGATATTCGTAGACAGTATATTTCTGCCGACTGCCCGTTTAATGCCTACATTTTTAGCAATCATCTGCATCATCGGTAACTTGTTACTATTTTCACCTAATATCTCACTGTGGACAGAGCTTGGGACCGTTATTATCTTACAAATTAGATTGGAAATATTTTTGGGAAAGTTGAGTGTTTGGGCGAGAGAGAGTTTATCGTGAGGTGGGTTCCATTCAACTATGATTAATTCGGTTTTGAAGTTAGCGTGACTTGCTCCAAATGCAATTGAATCGATAAACCACTGGGTCCGTTCCTGAAGAAGATTTCCGTGATTATCATTTCGAGATGTTGCAACTATTGATAAAGCTACTGAGTCTTCTTTCATGAAGTTATTATCTACTACTTATGTCATGTTTTCCCGAAAGCAACTGATTGTAAATCCATTCGTAAGTTTTTTCCAATCCTTCTTCCAGTGAGACTTTAGGTACCCAATTGATGGTATTTTGTAGTCTAGTGTTATCAGAGTTACGACCACGGACTCCCTTCGGTGCAGCAAGATTATAGTTGCGTCTGACTTTGATTCCAGCAATAGATTCTATTATCGATACCAAGTCATTTACCGAAATAAGCCTGTCACTCCCAAGGTTCAGTGGTTCGTTGCAGTCACTTTGAAAAATCTTAAGCGTACCTTCAATACAGTCATCGATATACATGAAGCTTCTAGTTTGTAACCCGTCACCCCAGATCGTAATTTCATGATTTCCTGTAATTTTTGCCTGTGCAATTTTCCTAGAAATCGCTGCAGGAGCTTTTTCACGTCCGCCGTCCCAAGTCCCGTTAGGACCGTAAACATTGTGATATCTAGCTACGCGAGTTTTGATTCCAAATTCCTCGTCAAAGTGGTTGCACATTCGCTCGCTGAATAACTTTTCCCATCCATATCCATCTTCTGGCATTGCAGGGTAGGCATCTTCTTCTTTCAGTGCAATTACATCGGTGGTTTTCTGCTTATCTGCGTTATAAACGCACGCTGATGATGCATAAAAAAGACGTTTTACCCCAAATTCTCTTGCGGCAATCAAAAGATGAGTATTTATTAAAACTGACAGCATACAGTCAGCCTTATGGTACTCAATAAAACCCATTCCGCCCATGTCTGCTGCAAAATTAAATACCGCAGCAGAGTCCTCCAAAACTTTTCTACAACTTTCCAGAAGTTTTAAGTCCTCCTGAAAGTACTCCACGCCTGCGGGTCTCTGATACCAGTGCCCAATGGGCTTGTTGTCAACTGCACGAATATTTTTATAACCTTCGTCTAAAAGCCGTTGTACCATATGCCCACCGATAAAACCTCCAGCTCCAGCAACAACTATTATGTCTTCTTCTTTTAATATATCTTTCATTTTGTTCACTTTCTTTTTTGGTACTAGTTTAAATGCTTGTAGTTAGTATTTGATTCCTAGTCGTCTTAATTCTATGTTCTTACCTTGAAATTGGTCTTCAACTATTCCCCAACAGTCGATGATGAAAATAGCTTTGCCGTTACTTGCATTTACTTTGTTAATCTCAGAAGCCACTTTTTTATACTCGTCAGTTGGGGTCATTATTACTATGATGTCTGCTTGGTCCAATATATCGGTTAGATTTGATGACAACAAAATATCAGAACCAAGTGAAGATTCTGCAGCTGCAACTGCATGGAAGTCATGAGCTCCAATCTGATAGTCGAGGTTAATTAACTCTTTGCAAAGATTAATTCCCGCAGAGTTTTCGATAACCGGGGTATTCGGCTTATAGGCAAGACCCAGAACTGCTATTTTTGAGTGTGGATTTGCGACTGAATTAATTGTTTTGATAATCCTCTTAATTTGCCTTGAGTTAATTCGTTCTGTAGCATTTGCGATATCTGCGGTAATTCCTAAAGAGTTAGCTAAGTAGCTTAATGCCAGATTGTCTCGCGGAAAACACGGACCTCCATAGGGAGTTGCTCCTCTAAAATATTTTGCACCTATTCTCGAGTCAGTAGAAATAGCCGAACAAACTTCATCGACACTACAGTTGTCCAATGATTCACATATCTCACCGATTAAATTAGCAAAAGAAATTTTAGTAGTAACGAAAGTATTTATAGAGATTTTGACCATTTCTGCTTCTACCAAATTCATTTGTAAAATAGTCGCAGAATTCTTAATCACTTGTTCCCATACCTCTCGAATTTGATCTCCAACCCATCTTTCGGATTGCCCGATTAAAACTAGATCAGGATTTTCAAGGTCGTTAATAACATTTCCCAATGCAATGAATTCCGGGTTGTAAGCTAACCCTAATTCACAACCGATTTGCTTCCCTGTTAGTTTCTCAATCAACGGTATAATCTCATTGTCACATGACCCTGGCAAAACGGTACTTGTAATTGAAATGATGTGTTTGTCCTGTTTGGCTTGTAGCACAGGAGCTAGTTGTTCAATTGCTGATTTAATAAATTCAAGCGAAAAATTTCCACTAAGTTCACTTGGAGTAGGTACAATTATAAAACTAATTTCAGAATTTTCAATTGCTTCAGCAATATTGTCGGTTGCAGTCAGCTTTTCTTTAGCCGATTCCAAATATTGCTGTAATAAGGGTTCATCAACTGGAGCTTTCTTGTTTATTATGCTGTCTACAAAATTGGAATTAATATCGTAGCCAATTACGTTGTGTCCACCGTTTGCCAAGACGGCAGCTAATGGAGAACCTAGCTTCCCCAATCCTATTACTGATAATTTCAAAATATCTCCTTTGTTTATTGAGAATTAAGTCTCAAAGCACTCGAATTTAGTCAATATGTCAGGTCTGTATCCATTTAGTAAAAGATTTATATTTTGTCAATTTTATATATCAACCAGATGTTGTCTTTTTCTTCTGTCTTGAAATTTTATCCGGTAAGGATGTAAAAATCTTAAAAAATGTCCTATCGCTCGTTTAGGTCTGGCAATTCTGTAGCTTAGTCCAGTTGCAGGCATTAGGTTTCCTTGGCTATTTATGACATATTTGGAGTGATAAGTTGTATAAAATTTAGACCAGTGTCCGACTAACTGACGGGATTTCATGACCTCTTCTGACTTGTATAGTTCACTGACACCGCCTGAAGAAGTTTCATAGTTGTGTGATTGGTGAATCAAGCATACGTATTGGCTTGCGTCAACCACAGGAAGCCCTTTGTCAGAAATATTCCAAATCATCCAATTGTCAAAAGCTGTTCTTGCCACTGGAAATGGTGGCATATTTTCAAATATGTTCTTAGTAAAACCAAACCAATCGATCGCTGTTGCTGTTTCAAGTTTCGTGGCATTTATGACCTTTTGCCTTAAACTTCGCATTGAGTTGGGAGTAATATCCAAAGGAGAACTTATTTTTACTTCGCGGCGTCTGCATACTATTAAAAATTTGTCAAATTGTTTTAAAGTATTTATATATGATTCGTATGAGTCTTCAAATAGAATAATGTCCGCATTGACATACCAGATATTATTGCTAGTTGCAAGATCTTGACCACGTTGTATAATACTGCTTATTAACGGAAGTCCTTCTTTTGAAATCTCAACTTCAGGAATATATTTTATATTCAGGTCTTCGCAAAACTTTTCTGCCCCGGCAGTTTTTCCCATTACCAGAATTTCTGGGTTGGTTTTAAGTATTTGCCAACTTTTTATAGCATTACTTTGATGTAAACTGGCAAGCCCGTTTAAGGGTTTCAAAGTGGTTAAAATTGTGATAGATCTATCTAAATTGTTATTCATTTCTCAACATCGGTCGCATTAATGACTGTAATTAGCTTGTCTTTAATGGATTGGATCAATTCATTAGGTACGGCAATTATATTTCCTTCTTGAGTGATTCTTCGACCTTCTATAATTTCATATTTTATATAATTATTGTCGACTGAATAACAAGTAAAATTTAGATTTTGAATGGTCTTAAAGAGCTCTAAAGAGTTACTGTTTTGTTTCAAGAGGGCTTTTTCATTTGATTCGTATATTATAATGGGCCTGTATTTTAAATTAAGTAAATCTTTGGAGGCTTTAAATATTGAAGTTTCTGCTCCTTCAACGTCAATTTTTATGACTTTGACAAGTTTCGGATCATAGTCTTCTAAAATTTGATCTAAGGTTATTGTAGTAACATTGATCTTCTCAAAGATTTCCACATCGCTATATACAAACTCTCCAAAAGTATTGTGTCCGGAATTTCTCTCCTTAGCAATTTTAAGCTCTTTTATACCGTTTGAATCATAAACAGCTTTTTTTACAACTACAACATTTTCAAGTTTGTTTAATTTGATCATTAAACTTAAACTTTCAATTTCTCTGGGACTTGGTTCAATTGCAATTACTTTTCCAGTTTTTCCGACTTTTTTTGAAGCGAATGCAGTATAAATTCCTTCATTGGCTCCTATATCAACAAATATATCTCCCTCCTTTAAAATTAAGTCTAAAAAGTAGAGTTCATTAGGTTCATAGCAACCACACGCAAATAAACACATACCAGTTTCGTTTGACAAATTGCACAGTAGCTTTAGACCTAAATACCAATTGACTGGAATCTTAAGTTTTAAATTTAGTCGATCATTTAGCTTTATGATAATTTTTCGTATCCAGTATCTTATATCTTTAGAAGGGGGCGTTCCGAAAGACCAGTTTTGAAAGGGTCTAAGTGGGTAAGTTACAACCAGTTTAGAACTTAATGACACTAATATATTGGAAAGAAAATTAAACATAAAATTGTCGAGCAATATAAAATATTTCCTGTTACCTTATCGTAGATCGATTCTGTTTTATAAACGACTGAGGAAAGTTACTGAGGAAAGTTAGTTTATATCTTATTACATTTTTTAAATATGAGCGACTTAGGCACTACTAAGATAATCAATTAAGATAATCAATCTGATAAATGTGGCTAACATTTAAAAGAACCGCAGCTTTTCGTCTCATGTTAAGTCCTGAACCTTTCAAGTTGCCTATTTTTGAACGCTTTAAGAAGTAGAATGTTTAAGTTGTGATTGGATAGCGTTTGTTTCCTCAGTCAGGCGATGTTACGAGATAAGTTTAAGCTAAATTTAAATTCTAAACTAATTAAAAGCGTAAAGTCTTCATTTTTGCTTACTATAGCTCGAGGATCAACTGCATTATTAACAGCAATATGGCTTACTATATGTGCTAGATCTTTGGCGCCATACGAGCTCGGAAATTTAACTCTAATTATAGCTCTTGGAAGTATATTTACTGTTTTGTCAGACTTTGGTTTGCAATCGGCAGTAGCCATTGATGTGGCAAAACATTTTAGAATTAATTTCTTAATGATTAAGCTTGTCATCAGGAAACGACTTATTTTATCTTTACTATCAAGCGTTTTATTGATTGTTTTTTATATGATTTCAGCTACCGGCAAAGATATAGTCTTGCCGTTAATTTATGCCATCACTTTTTTTGCAATAAGTGGTTATAATACTCTTTCCGCTGCAATGCGTTCACTAAATCGGGTACTGCCTCAGGTCATAATAGACATTGCTGGTCCTGCTTTTCTGTTGGTGATTGGAACAATATTTATTAAATTAGGGTTTGGATTGCAAGCAATCGTTGGTATATATCCAGTGATTAAAATAGTTTCTTTTATGGCGCTGTATTTCAGCTCTCACAAATATTTTGGTGAAGAATCGATTGATGAATTACCGAAATTAAAACTCAAAAATAACTGGTATTACGGATTGGCAAATCTATTTACATATATATATTCAAGTATTGATATTTGGCTGGTGGCTTTAATCTCTGGATCAGCCATTTCTGGAAGATATGCAATTTTATCGAGAATATTAGAAGTTGTAATGATTCCGTCATTAGCAATAGGACAGCAGTCGGTAGTTCATGCAGTAAACATAGACTCGGATAGGAAAAATCTACATGACGTAATAAAACTGAGTCTGCTAGCTGTTCTCTCTACTTTACCGGCGGTTGCATTCATCGTAATATTTGCGCATATTATTATTAGTTTTATCTTTGGCTATTATATTTTGGGATTGTCTTCGGTCTTAATACTTCTCATGGTTTCTGCACCTGCGGGTGCTTTTATTCTCAGTACAAGTTTTGCTTCCAGTATCAGATCGCAGAAGATATTCATCTATAGTTATGGTTTAGGTCTGATATTAAACGTTTCTTTAAACCTAATTTTTATACCTTTTTATGGATCTTTCGGCGCTGCAATGGCGAACCTTTTTAGCGATGTGGTTTTGGCACTACTTGTGTTAGTCGCTTTAATGAAAAATAGCAAATAGTAGTAGGTGATGAGCTGTTAGGACTTTGTGCGTGGACATCTTATATATAAACCAAAAATTACGAAGCAGTCTACTGAAAAAAATAAATCGCTGTTACACAATATTCTTTTTTCTACCTATCTCTACATTTAAATCCTAACGAGTGGGTTTGGTGCGAAGTAAAATTCACGATATTGACAGGACTCCAGTTGCTAGATCCAAGCATTTTCATTCATCAGCTATGTCTGTAATTTCTAGCTTCAAAGGCCGTCAAAACATTACTAGAATTATTTAAAACTCCTGAACTTCTTTATATCTCGGAGGAGAATGTGATTTTAGTAGCGACTTTCTTGGTAAGTGTATTCAGATCTGGTGACAGTATAAAGCGTTATGCAAATGTAATTCGTTTCCTAGAAAAAAAACTTTAAGTTCAAAAATTCATTATTAGAATAAAATAGCAGTAGAATTGTCACATTAGAATAATCAGAGATCAGTTATGTCATAAGATCTTGTAAATATATATCAAAGATGATGCGAGATCAGACCGTAAATCTAATTTAGAATTGTAGTTAACAATGAAACATGTACCTGTCACCTTTTGGGCTTTGGTTGCCGCAATTTTCGGATTGATTTTGGGTTCCTTTTTGAATGTAGTAATTTACAGAATTCCAAACAATAAATCCTTAATTAAACCTAGGTCGTTTTGTCCTAAATGTAATCATCCGATAGCAGCCTATGACAACATTCCTATTATTTCTTGGTTTGTGTTAAGAGGTGCCTGTCGCAACTGCAAAACCTCTATTAGTTTTCAGTATCCGATGGTCGAGCTACTTACTGCTGTAATATTTTTTACTACAGTTTACTTTGTCAAACCTCTTTCAGTCACTCCGGCTATATGTGTACTATTTGCCGGGGTGATTTCAACTTCGGTAATCGATCTTAAATATATGAAATTGCCGAGCAAAATTTTGTATACAACATTGGTTATAGGATTGATCTTGCTTACGCTGTCATCTTATCAAGTTCATAATTTTACCAGGTTACTCTCTGGGGTTGTAGCAGGGCTAGTTGCTGGGGTAATTTTGTTTATATTTTTCTTGATTTTACCTCCGGGTTCGGTTGGGTTAGGTGACGTCAGATTAATTGCGGTTCAAAGCGTTTTTTTGGGTTGGTTTGGATGGAGGTTCGCAATATTGGGGTTTGCGCTAGGTATTATCGTCGGTGGTTTTTCGACATTGGGTCTGTTGGCATTTGGAGTCAAAAAAATGAAAGATAAAATTGCGTTCGGACCATTTTTATCAATAGGTGCAGTTATGGCAGTATACTCAACTCTTGTATTTCATGCCTGGAACATTTAGTTAAAATCTTCTTAGGCTTTAAGCCGTCGTTTTAACTACTGATTATTTTTCAGCGATTAAAAGCACATCGGTATTGAAAGTTCCGTCTTCAAAATCTCTTCTTACTTCCGATAGTGTTTTAATTTTTAAATCGGGAAATATTTCAAAGTCTTTAGTTTCAAATAGCAATTCAGGATCTGGCGGACCAGTTTTACCCAGGTCACTCTTATGATGCATAACAGCATAAATCAAGCCGTTTTCTTTAAGCGAATCGAGTGCTATTCCAATAATCTTTTTAAGGTTTTCTTGTTTAAAATGTATATAACTTAATATAACCAAGTCGTAAAAAGAAGCTTTTGGAACAAAAGTTAGCAGGTCAGAATGTATTGTTTCAATAGTAAGATTTAATTTTTTAGAATTGTTTTGAGCTATCTCTAAACCTACTTTTGAGGAATCTACCCCCGTGACAGTCCAACCAAGTTTAGCCAGATAAATGCAATGACGACCAGTTCCACACCCTAAATCTAAAGCTTTTGCAGGTTTTAAGTCTTTAACAAGTTCCACTAGAGAATCATTTGGATCAGTTGGCCAGTCTTGAGTGGAATACCTTTGATCCCACATATTGGACATTTCTACAATATTTGAATCCGACATATCCTTAACTCCTTTGAGGTTCGGTTTTGAAAATATCACAATTTAATTCCACTACTCAAGCTAGAAATTCAAGCTAGATACTTAAGTTGCAGATTAATTTAGTAATTTAAAGTTTATAGAAGGATTAATCTTTTCAGGCAATATGGCTATAATAGCAAGTCGTTATGCCATGATCGTTTTAGTACCAACTGCTTTAATCTAACGAAGTTAGACTCTAGCTATAGGATTGACCTACTGCTAAAAGACCCCTGTTTTGTAGAAGTACACGTAGGTCGTGAGAGTTGGATGCGGCCATCATTGCGCTTCTTAAATCGATTATGCCATCTTCGAACAGATCTGCAAGGCTTTGATCAAATGTAGTCATGCCGTAGTAGTCACCTTCTTGTATGATTTGAACAATGTCTCCGGTTTTATCTGGATCGATAATACAGTTTTGAATTCGACCGTTTACTATCATAACTTCAACAGCTGGCACTCGACTTTGACCGTCAGAAGTGGGAACTAATCTTTGACAGATAGTTCCTTTAAGTGCCCCTGCCAAGGTTACTCTAATTTGATGCTGTTGAGAGCTCGGGAAAAAGTCAATTACTCGGTTTATAGTTTCTGTAGCATCGATTGTATGCAGTGTAGATAAGACAAGGTGACCAGTTTCAGCTGCGGTCAATGCAGTTTGAACAGTTTCTACATCACGCATCTCACCTATAAGAATAACATCAGGATCCTCTCGTAAACTAGCTCGAAGGGCATTTAGAAAGCTCATTGTATCAAAACCCACTTCGCGTTGGTTTATTGCTGCAAGCTCATCCCGATGTAGTACCTCTATCGGATCTTCTATAGTAATAATATGGCACTCTCTGGTCTTGTTTATGTGATCAATCATAGCCGCTAAAGTAGTTGTTTTCCCACTTCCAGTAGGTCCAGTTACTAATATCAGCCCTCTTTGTTCATTTGCCAGCTGAGTTATAGAATCTGGAAGACCGAGTTCTTCAACTGTTGTAACCGTATGCCTTACTCTACGAAACACCATTCCGACTGATCCTCTCTGTCGGAATGCGTTAACTCTAAACCTGCCCAATCCCGATACTCCGTAAGCGAAGTCAGCTTCGTTGTTTTGGTGGAATTTAATGGCAATATCTGGATGCATTATAGCTTCGGCAACTGCCGACGTATCAGTAGGTCGAAGTGGGGGTTCATTCGTTAGTTTTCTCAAATCCCCGTTTACTCTTATTCTGGGTTCTGAACCTACCTTTAGGTGAAGGTCGGAACCATTCATGTCTGCAAGCAAAGTAAGCAGTCTGTCTAAGTCAGCTTTTTCCACGTCAATTACCTCTTCTTATTTAAATTAATTATCTACTTCTAATATTAATTAATATATTTGCCTATTAATAACTATATTTATCGTCATATTATCCCTTTGGGTTCAGTGGACTTATAAATTAGCCAATAATTTACCAAATTTATCTTTACTGTCTACCATTGTTTTACTGGCGGAGTACGGATAAAATACTGATTAATGGTTAATTTACAGTCTATTAACGGAATTGTTATAAATATCGTGTTACTATTATTCTATTAGTTTTTAAAAAAATAGTAAAGGGGAAACTTTAGAATCCGTCCCATTAAATGGGAATTAGTATATTTATTATATCATTGCGTGCCGAATTTACGACATTGTATCGCTAATTAAAATGTCTTAATGTGCCGATCAAATAAGCAGGCAACGTAATATATAAACTTTTTGAAAGTTAGTTATATAAAATAGGTTATATAAATAATTTGAAGTTCAAATAATTCAGCTGATAGGATTTGTATTGAGGAATTAAAAATGACAGATCAAACAGGGCAATTCGAAACAGAACAAAACGTAGTTCCTGAAAGTGGAACTTCTCAATTTTCAACCGAAGCTACTACAAGTTCGTCGGATGGGTTGGTAGGCGGTTCTTCTGTTATGTCAGGAGATGATGCTTCAGAGCAATCTCAAGACCAGTCTAAAGATTTAAAAGGTACGGTTCAAATTCCAAACGTTTCACTTTTAACTCAAGGTGACGTTGGAATAGTGGAAATTCCTGGGTTAAACATCGAGTTTGATGCTAATGGCTTAAATATCCTCAAAAGCTCGGGAGACTTAGTCAAGCTTTTACCATGGGATTCTCTGTTAGACATTGTAGTTGAAGATTATAGATATTCTCCAGTAGATCCAGTTGCTTCGTCCATGGTAGTGGCAACTGCACGAAGGTCGCACCAGTTTAGACTTCGGGGACAGGATGCCAAGACCCTTGCTGCAAAGCTCTCGTCCGTATCAAAAGAGTATGCGGGAGGACAAGGTTTGGTGGACTCGCACAATAAGACACTTTCTGACTCATTACCCTATTTAACATTTATTGTGGTCGTGCTTGTTGCGGTCGGATTAATTATGTTGCATGCCAGTGGGCATTTGGCAATTTGATATTCGAATAATTATAATTAAAAAGGTTTTAACGATTTACGGCTATATTAAATTAATAGGTGTTTAGTTTCTTGTGGAGTTGTTTTGGAATCAGATGAATCAAAAAATGACGTAACTTCGATTGAATCTTGTAATTCTGTTTGGCTGTTTGACGTGAAAGCCATGGAATTTAAGCGCAAAATTCGAAATACTTCTGGTGAAGCAGACACCGTATCAACCGATTGGAGACCCTATTTTGGGCTTGAGGTTGACGAGTCAAATAAATCGTTTGTCGTACAACTTAACGAGTCTGGAACTAGATTGCTAAAATCGTGGATTCATAAAAATCCGTGTAATCGGTGTAGTGATTCAAATACAACGGAAATTTCGTTGGAGGAAATTAATAAAGCCTTGGAGCCTTAGTTGCAGTCGCTTGTATATCGGAACGGGGAACTTACATTAGATAGTTTCGCTGAGCCTAAGCCTGATGCATATCAAATATTGGTTCAGACAATTGCATGCGGAATTTGCGGATCTGATTTGCATTTTGTGGAACATTCTGAGGAATTGGCAGATCAAGTTCAGTTGGTAAGCAATTATGGCGAGATTCCGGGTGGGACTATTAATCTTGAACAAGATATATTTATGGGCCATGAGTTTTCTGCAAAAATCTTAGAAATCGGTGCTGATGCAGATGTGGTACAAGGTCAGAAAGTCAAACCGGGAGATACCCTCGTTTCGCTTCCAGTTTTAATTTCTGGTTCTAAAATCTCGCAGCTAGCCTACAGTAACGACTGTTATGGAGGCTTTGCTCAGCAGCTATTGGTATCGAATTCATTTTGTTTTAAAGTGCCGGAGGATTTAGACAGCATTTTAGCTAGCTTAACTGAACCCATGGCAGTAGGTTTACACGCCGTGAATTTGAGTAAATGCGACTCGGATACCCCTGTTTTAGTTTTAGGACTTGGACCAGTAGGTATTTCAATAATTGCAGCTCTTAAAAACAGAAACGTCAACAAAATTATTGGAGTAGATTTTTCACAATTTCGTCGGGACTTGGCAATACTATTTGGTGCAGATGTTGCATTGGATCCGTCAAAAGACGATGTCTTTGCAGAATTTAAAAAGTATGTAAGCTTTAAAAGACCGGTAATCTTTGAAGCGGTCGGATTACCGGGAATATTAAATGATGTTATGCTTAAATCCCCGCTAAATTCAAAAGTCGTCGTTGTAGGCGTCTGTATGCAAAACGACTCCATAATACCTTTTTACGGAATTGCTAAAGAACTGGAAGTTGTCTTTTCGTTCGCATATAATTTCAATGAGTTCAAAGATTCACTCTACTCTTTAATACCAATTCAAGACCATCTGAGAAAATTGGTTACCTCTGAGTTTCTCATAGATAATGCCACCGAAGCTTTTGAATTGCTTAAATCACAAGCACAAAATAATACGGCACAAAATAATACGGCACAAAATAATAATGTAAGAGCCCAAATTCCAGATAATAAGCAAGCTGAGCAATGTAAAGTTCTTATTAGATTTAGCTGAGATGAAAAGCGATTCTTTAGAACGAATAACAAACCTGCTTTTATGTTTTAAACAGGCTAAAAGACCTCTAACTTTAAAGCAGATTACCGATTCAGTGGAAGGTTATCCTAGTTACGTTGAAGCATTCAACACCTGTAGGCAAGTTTTCATGCGAGATAGGCAGGTGCTCAAAGATCATGGGTATAACTTGGTGACAGTTCCAGTTCCAACGAAAGAAAAATTTGGATATTTATTAGAAGATAGCCGAAAAGAATTAAGTTCTCTGATTCTAAACGAAAGAGAGTCAAAGTTGCTTAATTACTTTCTTTTAATATTAAAAAATGGGTTATACTCAAGTTTTAGTGATTCGGTCGAAGAAACCAATGGAATAGCGAATCTTTTTAACTCGGTAGATTTATCATCTATTCTAAAACTTAACGGAGTCGTGTCATTGGCATACAAAGCTATAGCGGGTAAATCCAAACTGAGCTTTGTTTATCACGATAAGCACAGAGACGTCTTCCCCTTAAAAATATTTTTTAAGATCGGCAATTGGTATCTTGTAAGTTATGAATTAGATTCTAAAACTGTAAAATCATTTAGAATTGACCGGATATCGTCGATCGAACTTGTCGAAGGTGACTTTAAAATTCCTGAGTTAAACTCAGTTCTAGAACAAGTAAATGTTCTTGAGGATCTATTATTTTTCGACAATTTCAAGAACGAAAAAATTTTAGTCAAATGTTATGTTAAATCACCCGAAATCGACTCTTTTGTTTCAATCTTTAAGTCAAAAATCAGCCCAATGGTGGACGACGATGGTTATCTAGCCGAATTTGAAGCTTCGGAGTCTGATTTTTTTTACTCTCAGTTGTTGCAATTTGGTGAAGACATAGAAGTAATCGAGCCAATTTACTTAAGAGTGAATATTTTAGAGTATCTTTACAGTTTTGTTGAATATAAGGCTAATTCCAATTAACGTTAATTTTAATGATAACATGCCAGAGTATCGTTTAACTAAGAAAAATACAAACTATTTATTTTAAAACTAACTGAAAATAAATTTTAATATATGTCTGAAGATTCAAATCAAGTTAGATCTAAATCAAATTCCATATCGACCCGAATGGGGACCTTGCTTGCCATATTAGAGTATCTGACAGTTTTTAACAGCGTTACCTTGGGTGAACTGTCAGACTTGTTTCATATCAGCTGCGAAAAAATATTAGCCGAACTTGAGTTAGCAGCTTGTTGTGGAGTAAAACCGTACACACCAGACTCTCTTTTGGACATTGAAATAGACCTACCCTATCTCACGTCATCTAATTTTGAAGGAGACTTAAAAGATGTCAAAGTTACTGCAAATATTTTAGGATATTTTGATAAAGTTCAGTCTCTAGAACAAGACCAGTTATTTATGATAGAAGAGTTGAGGGGTACTATAAGTAAGCTTCCTGAATTCGATGGATTAGGAATATTGGAGTCTGCTATAGATAAGTTGCTTAAGATGCCGTCTAACGCTTTAAAAATGCAGGTATCAGATCCAAAATTTAAAAATGAAATTCAAAACTCCATTGAAAATCGATTTATACTGCATATAAACTACTTTTCAAATTACAGAGACGAAATTATTCAAAAGGATATTGGACCGTTGAGAATGAAGTTTGTGGCAGGTAGTTGGTATCTTGATGCGATTGATCTCACCGAAAATGTTTTAAAGACTTTTAAAAATGACCGGATACTCTCAGTGGATAATACTGAGGCTACCTTTATAGTCCCAGAGGGTTTTAAAGATCAGCTGAGCCTACTGTCAGATAAGGTTTATGTAGCACAAAAAGATAAGTCACAAACGGTTACGATAAGAATTCCCTCGTCTTTAAAGTGGATTTTAGAAACCGTAGTATTTGAAAAAATTGTTAAAGAAGATGACGAAAGCATCCTAATTGAATTATCTGTTTCAAATAAGAAATGGTTTGAAAGATTATTGTTGGCAAATAGGGAGATTGAAGTTGTCTCTCCAAAAGAGTTCTGTGATCTAGGAGTTAGCCTTGCTAAAAGGCTTATAAAAATTTACTCTTTATAAAACTACATAAGTTAAATATGATAATATATCATTATATATGATTTCATGATATTTCATGACTAGTTTAAGTTAACTACATGAGATAGATTTGTTAAATATCAACAGTTTTAGATTCGGTCACGAAGGCTACTATTTTAATACTGTCGCTATCGAAAATAATTTAGAAGATAGGGGAAGTTGGACAAAGCATGCTGGTACTACACTTGGGTTAGAAGGAGAAGTAACTTTACTTCAGTTTAGAAACTTACTTAGCGGAATTGATCCTTACAGTGGTCAACCTTTAGAGGAGTTTCTGTCCAAAAGAAAGATTGCAGCATATGACTTCGTGTTTTCTGCACCCAAATCGGTTTCATTGGTCGGATTAGCTACGGATTCGAAAATTGAATCAACAGTTAAAGCTGCTCACGATAAGGCCGTAGTGGAGGCAATGGACTATTTTGAATCAACTTGTTTATCCGTTAGGCGCTCTGAAAATGGGAGGCGCCTATACTTAAAAACCTCTGGTGCCCTTGGTGCTCAATTTTTTCATAGAACTTCTAGATTAAGTGATCCCCATCTACATTCGCATGTTGTAATAGCAAACTTAGCTCAAGGTCTTGACGGAAAATGGAGTGGAGCATCGATCTACCCTGCTTTTTTTCTAAAAAAACAGATCTCAATGATATATCATACAAACCTACGACATGAACTGACGAAAAATTTAAATGTTTCATGGGATCGATTTAGATTTGGTTTAGCCGAGATAAAGGGAATTCCTAACGAGGCAATTTTTGTCTTCTCTCAAAGAAGACAACAGCTGATGAAGAGCTTTTATGATAAAGCTATAGACATTGAGTATTTCATAAATAATAAGGCGGATTTGGATCCGAAATATTTGAGACCGACAAAAAACAAATCTTATGACCTCAATCATCTTAAAGAAGTTTGGGGACAAACACTTTGCTCTCTTGGTTTGGAAAAAACTACTCTGTTAGAAAAGATAGAAAAATCTAATCACAGAAATATAGACGATAACGAAAGTATACCCCTTTATATTAAGGATCTGATCGGAGAAATACCCAAAGATAAGTCTTGTCAATATCCGTGGAAAAAGGCGGCCTCACAGATTGAAATTTACAGAAAAAATTGGAACATTACAGATTCAAGTAGACCGCTTGGAGCTTCTAAGTTTGAGCTTTTGTCAGATCCAGACTTCTCATTGACCAGGTTAAATGAGCTAAAAAATGTCGAGAATAGCGTTAGAGATGTCTCAAAAAGTGTAGAAAAGAGCCGTGATCTGTCTTTTGGTATCAAGTAAATTTATTTATTAATAAACAAATATTGGTTAAATACTTGACTATAGTTGTAAAGTTATTTAAATCCTGACTTTGACACTTAATTTTGGGATTGTGATCTGTTTAGCCTGTTAGTAAGCTAGAAGTAAAGATTTCGTCAGTGATCTAAGTCCTTGCGGATAGAACCCTTTTTTGTTTGTGCTGCAATATTTTTTATTTCTCCTAATGTCATGTACTTGTAAGTAAGATCTATTCCCATTATTTCTTTTAAATCTTTTGTAATATCATCGCAGTAGTTGCCTACATATATATTTTGTTCCAAAAATGTATACGTAGTTAAATTAAGACTTTCTGCTATTTTTGCTACTGAATGTTTATTGTTTAGCCTTTGTTGGAGGATCCTAATAATGTAAAGTGCAATAAAACATGTTAGAAAATGAGCATTAATTCGTTCTTGTCGTGATAGATAAACTGGTCGTGCTTTTAGGTCGCTTTTAGTAATTCGAAAAGATTCTTCTATTTGCCACAGGCCCTTATATATTTTCAAGATCTCTTCGTCTGATTTATCTAGTTCATTTGTAACAATTAAGTAGTAGCCGTCATATTTTTCATCTTCATTAAGTTTTTCTGTGTCAAATATAGGTTTTTGTTTTGAAGTCAGTATTTCTCCTGTATCTTTGTCGTATACAAGGTTTTTAACGTATTTGGCAGCTCCATATGACGTAGCTTTGTTATATTGGCTTGGATTGTTTACTAGCTGCTGCGCTTTATCTACTATTAACTGTCTGTCCTTTTTAGCTTTTAGTGCATATTTTAAGGAATATATAGCAACCTGTTTCTGCTCAATTGTGACTTTTGTTCTTTTGTTGTCCTTATTGGTAACTGCAATCTCTTTTGGTACGATTCTGGATTTTATTTTGAATCCGTCATCTATTGTTTTATAGTTTTTGTCATTTAGCACATAGTTTTTTAACTCCTTGTCTGCTCCTCTTACAGTTTGAGAATATACGTATCCATTTTTTGAAACAATATTGTAAGCTATGTTATCGGCGGTGTTTAAACCCTTGTCGGCTACCACTATGGTTCTTTTTATTCCCAAGTCCTTATATATTGAAGATGCCATAGGAATTAAGGTCTTGGAATCATGGGTATTGCCTTCAAACAGTCTGTAACTTATAGGAATTCCTTGAGAGTCCATAAATAAGCCCATCTGAACTATAGGGCTGTTCCTGTGCTCTTTTGATACGCCTTTTTTACGGAGTTTATCTTCGTCATCTATTTCAAAGTAGTAGTTAGTGACATCATAGTAGACAACTTCTGATTTACGGTCATATAGCTTTTTGGACTTTTTGTATAGATGTTCTTCGACTACCTCTTTAAGTGAAGCCACATGGCTTAAACATCGGTATACATTTTCTAAAGTAAAATCAGTAGTTTCAAAATATCTGTCTTTATTTTCGTAAGTATGCTTTTTACTATTGGGATCTAAAATACGAGAAAAAACTAAAAGTTTCATAATATCGTTTATTGAATAGTCAACTTTAAATGAACGTGCTCTGTTCCTAAACAGTAAATCCAAACCAAGTTCGTGATAAATAGCACTTAAAGCAAAATATCCTAAATTCTTTAAATTATTTAATTCATCTGATAGTTGAGAAGATTTGTTTAGTTTGACAAAAAGTTCCTCTTTAACTAAATTCTTGTTTAATTCATCTACAACTTTTTGAAAATGAGCTATCGGATCGTCGTATTGTTCCTTTAGAGAATCTAAATATCCCAATGACTCAATAGTCTTAGTTCTAGACCGTTTGTTAATTGGATCCCAATATCCACTAACTATAGAAAGATATTCCCGTCCTCCGCTTTTGCCTATCTTTAGTGATGCCATAATATACCATTTTACCATCATCCGCTATTATCCGCAAGTATTATAATCAAATACTTGACAAAAAAAATATACCTCTGAACAGGGATAATTAGGAAAAAGTTAAATAAGGTAGTGTCAAAGTAGGGTGTAACCCCAGATCAACCGATCAGGTACAGTAATTTCTAGCTACCATTAGCACAAAAGGTCTTCTGATGGAACAATAAAACCCACATCAAGAAAGCACTCTTAGCTAAATAAATCCTACCACAAACCAAAAGTTGTTTAGGTTACCTTCCCAATTTTATCAGTCGCCAAATTAACTGGTTGCCCAACATGTCGAATAGGAGTTATTTTTAAGTTGTCAAGTATGTAATTGAAATACAGACAGAACATGGTGAAGTAGATTATAATACTTAAGTAGAAGACCTACGTTGCATTTAAAAGTTGGTAAAACTAAAGCAACTGAGTTTCCACTTTTTTCTGTACTATGGATTCATGTTAAAACATTTGAGGAAGTACAGGCATAAGTCTGAGTCAGCAATCGAAGCCTCAAGAATCCATTCACAAAGTGTTCAGTTAAAATTAGACATCAAGATTTAATCGATAGCCGTCTAATTGACGGCCAACCATTTAGATGACTTTAACAAAAAATGAAACATGCGCCTCCGTCGGTAGTTGCAATTCAAACTAACTCACTATCGATATTTTAGAATTCTTAAATTCCAAAAACTATGATAACTACGTCAAGTCATATCTTTTTTCGTAATCTATCCCACTCCTTCTTCGCTTTCCTAGCGGGGGACGAATTTTCCCCATAAATATTTTTAAGCCCTAAATAAATTCGCCTTTTCTCTTCCACCTCACATAAGATTTTCGCTCTTTTCGTTGAGATGACTTCTGTTTGCAGACGCTTACCATCCAGCTCTTCCATTTGCCTGTCCAGCGAAGTCATTTGGTCCTGCAAATAGTCACTTCGACGTACCGCCAATGCTCTTATAATAGCGAAAACAGCCATGAGAACCGGGCCACCAATGAACGAAGGCCAGAAATAGGCGGATTCGTGAGCAGGTCGGTAAACGTTAATTCCCCATAGTATGGAACCAACAATAATCCAAAGGAACAAGGAGAGGAAAATCGAACCACCGATAAAACCACCAACAGATAAATACGTATCGGGCAGCCGGTCGACATGCTTGAGTAAAGCGTCGCGTCGGACCGTAAGCCTTGTGCGTTGTTGTTCTTTTTCGATCTGAGCTCTTTCAGCTTCACTCTTTTTTTCCTCAATTGCCCTTTTCTCTCGAAATGCAGAATCTGCTGGTTTTGCTAATATACGCAATGCTAAAAGTGATGCAACATCGTTTTTATTTACTTTACATAGATCATCAAACCACTTGAAGTTTTTTGATTCTGGATTTTGATTTATGGCTTCGTTACGATCGTTTTCAATTGTAGCTGCGAATGTCTCATCTGAAATCGCTCCTAATAGTGTAGCCAAAGCAACTGGTCGAGGAAAATCAATTTTAATAGAATTGATGGCGGCTTCTTTAATTATCGTATCGAATTTTGTTACGGCCTCATGCCATTGCTTATCTATATTTTCTAGATTTGATTGTCCGCCAAGTTTACTATAAGGAAGCAATCCTTCATGATTAAATAGAGACTGAACGGCTCGGCTTGCTTTATCATCTCCGCTTGCTACGCTACGTGCTAGTGAAGCAAGATTTTTTTGATCTACCAAATATCCTCGAAATGTGGGCATTGATTGTTTGGGGTCAAGAGTACAGATCAGATCAGCAACTGCTCGATCTATACCAGGTTTATCTTTTCTCCATTGAGACTCCAGTTCTTCTATGCCTTCTGATCCAAATACACTTGCAATTTGATCTAGAAATTTACTTCTACTTTCTTCGGAATTAAGTATTCCAGCTGACGCTCTCCATTCATCTGACATAATAGCAGCCAATTCTTCTCTACTCCCTACCAATTTGCCTGCAAATGATATCCGTCCAATTGTCTGAGTACTGTTTTCTGGTTCCTTGCTATCTGGAATGATTTCTGGATTTTTTCCTTCTAACCATGCACCTACTTGAGTCTCACCCCATCTATTATTTTCACTATATAGTGTAAGACCTTCACATAGTAGTCGATATCGTTTACTATTAATTCCAGACATATCAATCGGTCTTTTATTCCAAAGATGATCTTTAATAGCTGCTTCAGATAAAAGAGTATCAGGCTGGTGTGGATCAGCGAAGGGATGACAACCCGTAAGAATTTCTGCAATTGTCATCCCCATGGCCCAATAATCACGTTTCGGACCACCTCGACCAGCACCAATTGATTCCGGTGATTGATATGCAATTGTAGCCATTATTTTAGATTGAAAAATCGTATAATTTGCATCTACAGCAAGTCCAAAGTCTGCTAATACAAGATCAAGTTGCGGAGATGTTTTTTTTACAAGGATATTGGAAGGTTTAATATCGTGGTGAGATAAACCTGCAGCATGCACTGTTTTTATTGCAAGAAATAGTTCTGAAACAATCATAAAAGCTATTTGAGAATCCTGGGGAATTATCTTCCGACCTTCTAGAACTTGACCTTTGCTAGCTACAAAATCATAGAGATCACCTACATCTAAGTACTCCTGTATCTCATAACGTTGTTCCGTATCATTTGTAACACCCCAATCAATCAACCGAACAACACTAGGATTGTCCGTTTCGGATTCAGAAATGGATTTAAGCTTATTCATAACCGTCTCATCGACATTACTCTCCCTGTGATAAAGCTTTAGTATTAAGAGCTCATCATTACCACCGACTTCTTTGACAAGGTATAGAGTAGCTTCACCACCTCTTTTGAGTGTCTTTACAAATTTAAATCGATTGTTCAGTGAAGGTGGAATTGGTACCCAATTGATTGAGTCATTACCTTTTACCTCTACCTGAGTGGTATAAGACAAACTATGAGTTGATTGATGGGCATTGGAATCTAACTGAGAACTCTCTAAGTGAGTTTCAAACCCAGATAAAGACCTACTTTCATCGGATGTTGTCATAAGGAATCTTCTTGTTTTGAGTTGCGACGTTATAATATCTACAGTGATTATAACATTATGTCCGCTTATTGAATTACGGTTTTGAGCCACTACCTATTAATCGTGTAGAGTCGTTAGATGAGATTTCAAGAATATTAAAATCGTGAAGTTGCAGTTTTTAAATATTCGAATAACTCTCGAACACTTGTGAAAGAATTTAACAATTACCTGAACAGCAACCCAGAACACAGGTAAGGGCTTGCCGTGACGAGCGAAGATATTGTTGGAACAGACGTCGTTTCTCGTTAAGCAAATAGTCTTTTCTTGGGTAGTATTATGAATGTGTTTATCTCGGTCAAATGCCGATCTAACCATCGTACCTGTGAGTCTGTTGAATAGCATGGTTAAGAGAGTTTCCACGGGAACCGTGGATTGTTGTTTTTGACTACGAGTGTGGGATTCTGAATTTCCCTGCTCTCCCTGAGATTGACATTTTTAAGTAAAACAAATATTTAAAAAGAAAAAATAATTATGGAAGTAGTTCATAGCAGGTGTGCTGGAATTGACATTTCTAAACGTGACGCAAAGGTCTGCGTGAGAATTGCGGGTTCACAAGGAGAACAGGCTAAATCAACAGTT
>JAJYVQ010000121.1 GCA_021791915.1 Actinomycetes bacterium
GGTGACCGTCCTTAAAAACAAGAGTTATTAATAACTTTAATCTTTCTTTCATTTAACTTTATTTTAACCTTGCTGAGTTAAAATAAAGTTGAGATGGTACAAAATATAAAAATAGAAGATAACAGTGAAACTGCTGAACTTTTGATACTCAGGACATCTAATGACCTACCAAATGGCAATTTTAAGCCAGACAACCATACAATTAGAAATACTATGACAAATTCGCAACAGCTTTCAGCGGATGCCGATGACCAAACTGATGGGTCAGCCAGTAGCAATCTCTCAGCTCCGAATCAAAAGTCAGAGAGTCAAGCTTCAAGTAAAACAGTACTTCAAACTAAAGATCTTTGTGTGGGATTCGCCAAAAAGGAAATTCTAAACAAAATTGATTTAAGCTTTAAAAGCAATACGATTACCGCCCTAGTAGGACCATCTGGATCGGGTAAATCCACTTTTCTTCGCACTTTAAACAGAATGAACGACGATGTAAAAGACTATTGGCACACGGGAGATGTCCTTTTAGATAATGAAGAGATATTCGACGACAAGATAGATTTAATTGCCCTTCGGCAAAAAGTTGGAATGGTGTTTCAGAGACCTAACCCATTTCCGATGTCGATTGCAAACAACGTTGCTATCGGACCCAAAATACACAAGATGGCAAAGAAAAAAGAACTTAACCGTCTGGTTATTAAATATTTAGAACAAGTAGGGTTATATAAAGCCGTAGCTGATAGATTGCACGACTCGCCCTTTAAACTTTCTGGGGGACAACAGCAGCTTTTGTGTTTGGCCAGAGCCTTGGCAATTGGTCCAGAACTTCTACTGTTGGACGAACCGACTTCATCTCTCGACCCTCAAACAACTCAGGCCGTCGAAAACCTGATAGTTGACCTTTCCAGTCAGGTCACAATTGTTATAGTCACTCACAACTTAGCTCAAGCTAGAAGAATCGCAGACTTTGCAGCCTTCTTTTGGGATGGAAAACTGATGGAATACGGTATCGCAGCGCAAGTCTTAGAAGATCCAAAAAACGAAATCACCGCAAAGTTTGTTACTGGAAAACTAGGTTAGTTTAAAGCTACAAAAATCTAGAACCGCCTACTTCTAGATAAAAACAGCAGCGGAGGGAGTGGGATTCGAACCCACGGTAGCTTGCACTACAACGGTTTTCGAGACCGTCCGATTCGTCCGCTCTCGCATCCCTCCTTAAGTTGCCTGACCTATCTAGGGTCTCTTAAATCCAACTTTTAAGATCGAACATTCACTATTAACCGTCTACCTTAAAAGTCATAATAAGAAATATCTCTATTTAGCAGCTGTTCTTTGAACTATTCTTCTAACCTAAAATTTGTATTGACATTTGTAAATATAAGTTTATTTTGTCAACTTAAGGCTATTTTTTAAGAATAAGTACCTATTTATCTTAATGTATACAAAGGTTAAGTTTTTCTTTCAAACTTTTAGTAAATTTTTAAATAATTTTAGAACACGTACTTAATCTGAACTAATCTTAAGTTTATGACTGATGTTTTTAACTCTACTAGTTTCGGTTTCAAGCAGATACCTATTACAGCGGGAATCTTGGGTTTAATCGGCGGAGCCGAATTTACCGAAGATTGCAGTTTCGACAGCATCTTAATAGAGCGATCCAACACAAAAGAGATTTCTGTAATACCAGCAGCTGCGGCATTTGAAAACCCAACAAAAGTAATTTCAAATGCGTCTGACTACTTTAAAACATTTGGAGTAAAAGTAAATCCTATTATGATCCTAAATAGAAACGACGCTTTAAATCCTTCAGTTATCGCACAAATAAATGATTCAAATTTTATTTATATTCCGGGCGGTTCGCCTCTTCACTTGAAGTCCGTCTTAAAAGACAGCCCCGCTTTCGAAGCAATAATCGACAAATGGCATAACGGAGCATCGTTGGTTGGATCTTCTGCTGGTGCTATGGTATTAGGAGACCCTATGATAGATCCCAGAGGAGGAGCCTATACGGTGGGACTCAAGCTACTTTCTAATCTAACTGTCATACCACACTTTAATGGAGGCCATCCAGAAAGAATCAGCAGATCATTAAAGTTTGCACCGAAAAATACAGTCATAGTAGGGCTGGACGAAAAAACTGCCGTAATTAGGAATTCTGATAGTACTTGGGAAACTATGGGAAAAGGAAACTCATATTTTTATCTAAACTCACAACAAAAAGACATTTCGGTTCTAAATTAACCAAACAATAAAAAGTTCAGGTGGCAATCTAAGCTACTTATTTGAATCAGCTTAAATAAAACCGATCTCATAATTTGAAAATAACTTCTTGAACAGCACTCGATAATTTTAATTTAAACTGTACTCTAACTTACGCACAAGTTATATTTAACCTGAATAAATAGGTCAACTGACGATATAAAGCCAAATTAAATTTCAGTGTTGTAGCTGAATTAACAGTATGTAACTAAAAACAATCCTTACGATGATGTAATGGTTACTTTATAAAGATCGATTTTTTGAGTGGGAGTACCGCCATTTGTTCCCAATGCATTAATAGCCTGAACTACGCTCATTCCCTGATTGGGTCCAGTACCTGGTACAACATTACCAAATATTGTATAATCTTCGGCACCTGGAGATGCGATGTCGTTGTCTAATGTTTGAGCTCCGCTCAGTGAATCCACAATAAAAAACTGTGAACCTCCAGAATTTCCCGTTCCACTATTTGCCATAGCAATCTGACCTGGAGCATAAGGTGACTTATTCGAACTTCCAGTTGGGTACTCATCGGGAATGGTATATCCCGGGTTACCAGTCCCAAGTCCATTGGGACTACCCCCTTGGTCCATAAAGTTAGGAATTACCCTGTGAAATATCGTACCATCATAGAAGTGATAGCAAGCTAGAAATACGAAATTATTTACGGTTTTTGGAGCTTGAGTTGGATCCAACTTAATTTTTATATTTCCTAAATTAGTCTGCAAGTTCGCATAATAAGTGCCACTTGTATTTATTAACATTGGAGGAGCCGAACTAAAACTTGTTTTTCTTGGAACATTCTGAATAGAACTAGGACAGGCGTTAGATGCCGGTATTGGCATTGCCGTATCAGATAGCGTAGTCGCCGTGGTTGCTCCAACGGTTGTCGTAGTAGTCCCAGACTTGACGGTTGTCGTTACTTTCTTTGAAACGTTATTGGACGCTTTTTTGGAAGGCGAACTTGAAGATAGTAGATATATCAGTCCTACAACTACTACAACCAATACTGCCAATATGATCCCTTGGGTCATAAATTTCTTTTTCCTGCGTTGAGCTGCCTCTCTCTGCAATTTTGCCTGACGTGCTGCTCTCTGTCTTGCTCTTTTTTCTGATGCCACATCATAAATAATAATAAAAATTTATGTAAGAGAAATTACAAACAGAAAAATTCTTCGATATCCTGTGTTTTAGTCAGAAAATTAATCAAACTAAAAATTGACGTTAAATCACCATTTTTAAATTAAGCTACAATTTAAGATGCCATGTGTTGTTAATTTTTAACTGATTTTAATCAGATGCAAATTAAATTTAAACGCCACAAGGTAGGTAATTAATATGAATTTATTCTTTTAAAAACGTGACATTAATAGTTCAAAAATACGGTGGTACTTCGGTAAATGATCCCGAAAGAATAAAAATTGTCGCAGACTACATTGCCCACACCAAAAATCGGGGAAATGACGTGGTCGTAGTTGTAAGCGCAATGGGCAAACAAACTGATCAGCTAATCCGATTGGCAAAAGACGTATCAGATGTTCATCCTGGCAGAGAGATGGACATGTTGCTTACAGCAGGAGAAAGAATATCAATGTCACTTTTGTGCATGGCTTTAAGCGAACTCAACATCAAAGCAGCCTCCTTTACTGGCTCTCAAGCAGGCATAATAACTGATACCTTCCACACTAAGGCATCAATTGTCGAAATAAAGCCGGACAGGGTAGTTACGGCATTAAAAGATGGATTCGTCCCCGTAATTGCAGGGTTTCAGGGTGTCTCAGTAGAAAAAGACATAACCACATTGGGCAGAGGCGGTTCGGATACAACAGCAGTAGCTATTGCAACAGCTTTAAATGCTGACGTTTGTGAAATATATACTGATGTGTCGGGAGTTTTTACAGCAGATCCTAGAATAGTTCCAAACGCTAAAAAACTCTCTAGTCTTGATTATGACGAAATGCTAGAAATAGCAGCCAATGGAGGCAAAGTTCTAGCCCTTAGGTCAGTAGAATTTGCTCGAAGACACGATGTACCCATCCACGTTCGTTCCAGCTTTACCTGGGAACCGGGCACTTGGGTAAAAAAGGAGGATAAAAATATGGAAGAAGCATTGGTTTCAGCAGTCACTCATGACGTATCAGAAGCTAAGATCACAGCAACTAAAGTTCCCGATAAACCGGGAATAGCTGCGTCGTTGTTTCGAGAGCTAGCCGACAAAGCAATAAACGTCGATATGATAGTTCAGAATACTTCGACCGACGGCAATACCGACATATCTTTTACTGTTCCTAGAACGGATTTAGAAACTGCCCTTAAAGTAACCAAAGAAGTTTTACCACAACTAGGAGGTACAGAAGTGTTGGCGGACTCCGAGGTAGCTAAAGTCTCAATTATAGGAGCTGGTATGAAAACTCAACCAGGCGTAACAGCCTTAACTTTTGAAACCTTGGCTGGATGTGACATAAACATAGAAATGATTTCTACATCCCCAATTAGAATTTCCTGTTTAATACGTCAAGATGCTGTCGAACAGGCAGTTCAGGCACTCCACAGTGCATTTGACCTAGACAAATAATAGTTAGTGACAAATAACTGTTAACGTATAACTGATTTTGCGGGTAAATTTTTAAGCAATACTAAATTAAACGGTACATAACTAAACTGTAACCTTAACTAAACTGTAACCTTAACTAAACTGTAACCTTAACTAAACTAGAACTATGAATTTAGCAATATTTGGCGCAACCGGACAGGTCGGACAAGTCATGGCTCAAATTTTAATCGAGAGAGATTTTCCGGTAGATTCAATCAGATTTTTTGCCTCATCGCGCTCAAAGGGAAAACTCATCGAGTTCAACGGCAAACAAATTGAAGTTGAAGATGCAGAAGAAGGAGCCTTTAGTGGAATTGATATCGCCTTATTTTCCTGTGGTGCTGCTGCTTCAAAAATTTACGCTCCAAGAGTCGCTAAAGAGGGTGGAATCGTAATTGATAACTCTTCCTGTTTTCGACAAGATCCAAAGGTTCCGTTAGTAGTGCCTGAAGTAAACTCTTACGCATTAAACGAAATACCTCTAAATATAGTAGCTAACCCGAACTGTACGACAATGGTGGCAATGCCTCCGCTAAAAATACTTCATGATCTTTGGAATCTTAAAAAAATGGTGGCTACTTCATTTCAGGCAGTTTCTGGCTCCGGAAAAGCTGGAGTGGATGAACTAAGTGATCAACTAACGAACTACCAAGGCAACTTAAGAGACTTGGCTTTTGATGGAACTTTAGTAAATTTTGGAAAACCCAACAAGTTTCCAAAAATAGCAGCATTAAACGTTATACCTATGGCAGGTTCATTTTTAGAAGACGGATCTAACATAACTTCAGAAGAGCAAAAGCTTATAAACGAAAGCAGAAAAATACTTGATCTTCCAGATTTGATAGTATCTGCGACATGTACAAGGGTTTCAGTTATGACTGGTCACAGTCTTTCATTAACATTAACTTTTGAAAAAAATACTGATGTTAAAGTTGCAATAGAAGCTCTATCTAATAAAGACTATATAGTTTTAGATAACGTTCCTACACCTCAAACCGCTGCTGGTAAAGATCCTACTTATGTAGGTAGAATAAGACATGCAACAGATAATTTAAACGAACTTTCAATGTTCGTAGTCGGAGACAATCTGAGGAAAGGCGCAGCTTTAAACGCCGTTCAAATTGCCGAAGCTTTGGTTGATAAAAAGTTTAAAAAAATCTGATTTTATGCTGTAATTAAAATTCAATGTTCAGACAACCATTGAAACTTTCTAAACAAAATGTAGCTTGCCTAATTACCTTGCTGATAATTAAGATTACGATAATTTGACTTGTACCTACTTCGAACAATTTTAATTGCCTAAATTGTAATTAAACTTATTATTTAAGGTTTCATCTGACAATGGTGTAATTTGTTATACATACAAATATAATTAACTCTAATTCTTATCAATTTATTTAATCTCATCTGCCAAAAAACTCAAATATTATGTTAAATCAAACTTTAAAAAATACCTAATTTTTCCCACTTAGGCTCGAAAAACCGGTTTTGTTAGCCATATACCTACCGTACTCCACGTGACGCACCTACGAATATAAAAATGAGTCAAAATTTAGTCTTATTAATTTATTAAAAAATCTTGAGTAAGAAATTATAACCAAAATTCTTCAATAAAACAGATTAAGACTAAACATTTTCAATTTAACAATATTAAGTGGAGCTTATGGTACAGCTTTCAAACCTTAGTGATTAGCTGACACTAGAAATTAAATGTTTTAAGCAGTGACGTGACTAACTTTATTCCATTTAATCTTTGTAAATCCTCATCGCTGAAAACTTACTAATCTTGTTTTTACTTCGTATGTCTTTACAAGAGATTAAATCTTATGATGAAATCAGATACCGATGGTTAATATCACGAGTTAATGTTTATGTTAAACTTTAACTATGAAGACAATTTCAGCTAAAGAGTTGCGAGAACACCTTGACCAAATCGTTCTTAGAGTAAGGAGTGGTGAAGTTATAAGAGTGACATATCGCTCTAAACCTGCTTTCATCCTTCAACCAGAAAACCTTTCTTCATCCATTGAACTAGGAAGTCAAGAAGCAATGAAACAGTTTATTAATGAAACAATTAAACTAAGTCAATCAAAGAAAAAGTCGTCGTTTGACCCAAACGAGAATGTCAAGGAGTTATATCATGCAATGCTTGACAGCGACGTTAAATATCAGAACCCGTCTGAC
>JAJYVQ010000122.1 GCA_021791915.1 Actinomycetes bacterium
GCTCTGGTCATAATTGACAATCAATATCGATTTAACTTATAACATTTATCAAATTAATCGTTACTATCTCAATTTGGATCCTCTTAATTAAATCAGATCGATCCAAGATACCTTAAAATTAAATTTCTCCACAAGACTCTAATATTAAACAAAGCTAAGTCATAAGCTTAGACTAATAATAGCTGTAATTTTCATTGCTGCAGATTAAAGTTAGAAAAGTATTTAAAAAAAGAGACAGTGAGTCTAATTATTCATTCACGAAAATATTGGAAATATTTAGTTATAGCCAATATTTCGCAAATCCAAATGCTCCAAAAAAAATAAAGTGAGAGTTTCCAAAATTGTTAAGTTTCCTCAAATTTATCAGACTTCTGCTGAATATTCATTAGTTCTCGCAGTCGCTAAAAATTCCAAATTCGGTAGAAATTTTATACTAAATTAATGCAGTTGCTTTAATTATGTGTTACCATTATAAGTGAGGATAATAACACTATGAGTGGTAAAGGAGAATTTAAGATGGTTGCTCAGATTCAAAGTGATACGGTGAACATTTCTTATGCAGGCGATAGATACTATTTGGGATTTGGAGATAAATTCTTTGCTATTTACGATAAGCTCGACCGGAGAGACAATTTTTCCGAACCGGTCCAAGTTTTTGAGAAAACTCAGGAAGGTTGGGAAATGGCGTGGAAACTCTTTAACTCATGGGAACCGCACTGCCACCAGATACCTGTAAAAACTATTAATATTAACAGCTCTAAAGACAGTGCTGTAGAGGATTCCTCTTCTCAGTCGGGAATTTTAGATAAAAATTACCTTAGACCATCAATTGTATTGAAATCAAAAGAGACTGGCGTGCCTGCTGGCAGATATACTCCAATTACTTTGATGCCCCTAAAAAGTATGACCAAAACTCCAATAGTCGGGAATGCAACAAAGTCAGAACATTCATTAAACAATTTGCTTAAATCAAATGCTATGGCAATTCTCCATAACGTTACTTCAATACTTAAAGCTGTTTTGATCAGAATTGACGACCTAATTCAGAATCCAAAGGATGCAATCAAATATCACACATATCGCCTTTCGAAACTAAACAAAAAGTCTTCAAAATCACCGTCGACAGAAAACAAATTATTAGGAACAGTTTATTTGGCACCTAACACAAAAGCAGCCAAAACTAATACTTTCAAAAAAGCGAAAACTACTTTTAACTATAACAAACAACCAAAATTTCGAGCCTCTGTTAAAATGACCATTTTAAATTCAATCTTAATTTTTGGAATCCTGGCAGTATTGGTCGGAGGCTTTCTCGGTTATAGATCCTATCAAGCAAATGAAGCACTAAAGGCATTCCCTCAGAAATCCTCTATTATCTGCAGTTCCCTTACTGCTAGGGTGAATCCTCTTGTAAGCCAATTAAACTCGAGTTCTCAAAGCCCTATAAATCAAATTACCGATATTACAAATATCCAGATAGCTCAATCAGATGCGTACAATCAGCTATCTTCGATTGAACCGTCTGCTTTGAAGGCTAACTTTCAACAAATGGGGTCTACACTGAAACAAATTAAGTTGAACGAAACAGCACTATCTAATGCAATTGCAGCAAATAATGGCGGAGCTATAATACAGTTGAAATCTACATTAGCCCAGTTGAATCAATCACTTAACAGTCTTCTGCTTCAAGCCAAAATCGGCAACTGCGTAACTGCCGGTATCTAATCTTAAAAGCTATATCAGCAAATAGACAAATAAATTCTGAACAAATGAATTCTGCGGGAAAGTTATACAAATCCTAAAGTAAAGCACATGGCAGTTAAAGTAGCTATGGATTGATAGCTACAATTTAAAGAACTATGCATAGAAAATAGGACTAATCTTAATCTGTCCATAATTACATGGAGCTATATTTAACGGTACTACTACGGTTTGGCTACTTTTAGGCAGAATTAGCAGTGCCTTAGAAGACGGAGCACAACTATCAGAACTGCCTACTGGTACATCGCTGTAAGAAAAATAAAATGACACGGTATCATTTTTAGGAAGATAGATCGACTGCGGATATTGTGAACTTTTGTAAACAGGAGTATCAATATTGCTCACTTTTAGTAACGATCCGCTTGAATTTTGTAGCTCCATATTGACATAACCGTCGATAGTACAAGGATACGACGCAATATTTTTAAGATATACAAGCTCGATGATTGTTCCTGCAGATACCATAGGACTTTGAACACTGGCTGTCATGTCGTTACAAACCTGTACTGAACTTGAAGTAGCTAAAGTAGAAGAGGTAGTTGACTCCGTTACGGTGGTAGTAGAATGCACTTTAAATGTGCTTACGGTAGTTCTATGAGTTTGGTTCGGTGCAACGGCCGGAGTACTTTTAGAACAGGATGAAATTAACAATCCGACCAGCAACACTAATAAAATGCCCAATAACCTACTAAATACACTTTGTTTCACTTTTTATGGCTCCAAGCTAACTTATATAACCTAACATTTGTATCGTCTCTACATCTCGATGAAACGACAAGTGACTTTTCCAATCAGCACACGTAGCTCTCATCTTTATTTTACTGTAACTAAAGTCTGAATTCGTTTCATTTGGGTTCGTTTCATTGATAATCTCAGATCTTAAACAAAAGTAATTTCTTTATATTATTCATAACTTTATAACTTTGTACTAATCTAAACTATAAATAATCGCTTAACGTCACAAGGAGTAAAAATGAGTGTTTATGACTATAAAATGAAAACTTTAAATGAAGAAGAGATTGACTTTGAGAACTTTAGAACAAATACCCTTCTCATCGTTAACGTTGCTTCAAAATGCGGACTTACACCGCAATATGAAGGTCTAGAAAAGATGTATCGTGAATATAAGGATCAAGGGTTAATTATTCTCGGATTCCCATGCAATCAATTTCTAGAACAAGAACCAGGTACCCCCGAAGAAATATTGACTTTCTGTAAAACGAACTACGACGTAACTTTCCCAATATTTCAAAAATTAGAGGTCAACGGACCAAACCGACATTCGCTCTATGCAGAATTAACCAAGATAAATGATGATGCTGGAGAGTCAGGAGATATCACTTGGAATTTTGAAAAATTTGTAATTGGACCAGGTGGCTCCATAGAGAAAAGATTTAGGCCACAAGTCACCCCAGAAGATGACAGCCTAGTGGCAACGGTAAAAGAACTCGTAAATTCTTAGAAAAATGATGCCTTAAAAGTTGAATTAATAACAGCAAGTTACTTATACTTTAAGGTAGGCCAACTAATCTAAATAGAAATAGTAGAAGCAGTAACTTCATTAATTTGAGATTACTTCGGTTGTATAAGTACAACATTACTTCTACTTTCATGGATTAAATTAAATTAGTTTCAGATTACATTTGGTGACAGATTACATTTGGTGACACCGATAGTCGGAAATAACAGGAGAGATTACAGATGACAACCGAGCAGACATTAGATATTAACCATCAGGATCCGAAATTAGATGAACTTTTGTTCAAGCTGATAAACTCCCCTGAAGGAAGATCTAATCCATATCCCATTTACAACGAACTTCTTCATATAGCTCCTGTTTTTAAATCCACTATGGGTTCTTATGTTTTACTCAAGTATGATGACTGCCAAAAAGTTTTGAGGGATAATCGGTTTGGAAAAGCTGAAAACACCCCAGAAGAACGGAAGCAACGTGCAGAATTAATCGGTTTAACTCAACAAGAAATCGATGAGGCCTCTCAATTTTTTGAAAGCCGAGGTTCAATGCTCTTTGTTAATCCGCCGGATCATACACGATTAAGGTCATTAGTATCTAGAGCCTTTACCCCAAAAACTGTCGATAGAATGAGAGATCACGTCAAAACTATGACCGACGACCTACTCGATAATCTTGATGGAGAAGTCGACATTATGGAACAGCTAGCATGGGTTCTACCTGCAACAGTTATAAGTGAATTAATCGGGGTTCCCTTTGACCAAAGAGAGATATTTAGACCATTGGTGAGGTCCGCTACCATGCTATTAGAACCAGTATTATCAAGAGATGACTTTCTTGCGGGTTTAAATGCATCTAAGACAATGACCGAAATCCTGACCCAACTTTTAGATGAAAGACGAAAGAATCCTAGAGATGATTTAATGTCTTCTCTGATCGAGGTCAAAGATGGATCCGATAGGCTTTCCGAACGCGAACTGATCGCCACTTGCCAATTACTTTACGCCGCTGGTTTTGAGACCACGACAAATTTAATTGGAAATGGTCTGTTTGCTCTTTTAAGTCATCCAGATCAATTAGAGCTATTAAAATCTAATCCCGAATTAACCGTGGGTGCGGTGGAAGAACTTCTAAGATACGACTCTCCAGTCCAATTTGACGGAAGAACAGCTTTACTAGATGCTGATATTAACGGACAGCAAGTAGATCAGGGTGCAATGGTATTTACTATACTTGGGGCCGCAAATCACGATTTTAGACATTTTCACAACCCTGAAGTATTGGATATTACTAGAGACGAAGGACCGCCATTATCTTTTGCCAGCGGTATTCACTACTGTTTGGGAAACTCGTTGGCCAGAATGGAAGGTCAAGTGGTTTTACGAAGACTTCTCGACACGTTCAACGTTATTGAGTTAATAGACCAGAACCCGGAAAGAAGGAACTCTATAACACTTAGAGGGATTAAGCAATTAAGGGTAAACCTTAAAAGATAACTCAGCCTGCACAACCAAATCTAAAAAGGTTCTTCTTCGTTTTGTAACCTCGGTGTAAGCTCATCAATTTTTGATTTAGCTTTTTTAATTCTTCTGTCAAGCTCTTCGACTATATCGATCGCTCGTTGGAATTTATCCGCTAAATCATCAATATCTATGGTGCCTGAATTTAAGTCTTCTATAATTTTATCGACCTCACCCATTCCCTGGCTAAAACTAATTGAGCTAACTTCAATTGAGTCAGGCGCTTCAACATTTATGTCTGATTTTTGACTATCAGTCATTTACTTTCCTTTCTTTTTAACATTACTTACTTGAGAGATGATAGTACCGTCGTTCAATTCGGTATTTAACAAAGTTCCTACTTCGACTTGGCTAATTGACTTAATGAGTTTGTTGGTCTCCCCTCTAACTACCGCATAACCGCGTTTTAAAATATTTATAGGATCGAACGCTCTTATTGTTTCAAGCTTTGAATCAACGCTGTTGGTTGCGCTCTCTACAAAAATACTGCTGTAGGTTACTAATTGGGTTTTTTTTATTCGTAACTTAAATAGAGACTGATCAATAAAATGATTGCCCTGAATAAATAAAATGTTCATTTTATTAGAATTTTCATTTTGACGGTTTGTAACAATTCTAGAAGCAAGCGAAACCAAAGAACTTCGAGCACTCGCCGTTTTATCTTGAGCTATTTTTAAAGTCCTTTCACCATACAACTGCAAATTGCGACGGTTTAATTCAATGCTATTACTTGCACTCTCTACGGCCTTATTTCCTTCTAAAAGCAAATTGGCTCTATGCTTGGCTACACTTGAGTCACTTTCGGATATTTTGTAACTAATTAAAGTTAGGATCATCTCGATTTTGCGGTGAACGTCATCAAAATAACTTTTGACCATTTTGACTATAAATTGTCCACATTCCGTCGGAGTAATAAATGATTTACTTGCAACCTCATCTACTACGGAACTGTCTTCAGTGTGCCCTATTCCACAAAATACCGGTACGCTACAATTACACACGGCTCTTGCGACCTCTTCTTTATCGAAAGCACTCAGATCCGACTTGGACCCCCCACCTCTTACGAGCACTAAAATATCGTGATTTTTATTACTAGCTACATTAATTGCTGTAGCCAACTTTATTGGAGCATCTGTTCCCTGGACTGGAACTGGATATTGTGTAACTTCAAAATTAAAGTTAGATGTGTTAATCTGGTTCATAAAATCCAAAAAACCTTGCGTTCCGGGAGACCCCACCAACGCTATTTTCAATGGAACAGTAGGAATTTGAATACTACTATTTTTTTCAATTAGACCCTCTGTCGCTAACTTTTTAATAAGTTTAAGTCTGGCAAGTGCAATTTCTCCTATTAGGCCTTCAATGTCTAAATTCGAAATTTGTAACTGTATAGAGGAACGACCAGCAAAATACTTTAAACTCCCTTCGACTTTGATAACGAGACCTTTTTCTAGCTTTAGATTTTTTGTTGCAAGTTGCTGTGATATTTGGTTATAGTTTCCAGCCCAAATTACACAATTAATCGTAGGTGGATAACCTGTAGTAGAGTTAGGATCAGACAGATCAAAGTAACAGTGACCATTCTTAACGGTAGGCTTATCTCTAAGTTCCCCCGAAATCCAAAGGGAAGTGGAAAATGAATGCTTTAAAGCTAGATCCAATTTTACGAAAAGTTCTGAAATAGAAATTGCATCAACTTGACCAACTTTACCGAGTCGTTTTTGTTCTTGGGTATTTGGCATTAATATATTTTACCTTCAAGATTTTCTAACTCTTGATCAAATGACTTATGCAGCATCGTTGTCTATTAATGTAACACCTTGTTCAGAATCACTATGATGCTCAGTAACCATTTCTGAAGACGATTTTATGGCGATATTTTTAGGCTTTGCAGGAATTGAACTATAAATATTAAATAGTATTTTTGAACACTCTCTAGTTAGCCTAACCTGAAGTTGTATCCTAGAACGATTCTTTATGCGGTTTGCAGCTAATATACCTGCCACGAGATCATTTATCACTTCGGCATTTGATTTATTTGTTATCCTAATAAAAATTATCGAACATGTTCTAAAACGCCTCACATAACGGCTACCCTTATCTTGGTTGTTTAGTAACGAAACAAATGGTATGTAAAGTGAGCAAGAGTTTGTATTTTCTCTCAGATTATCAACCAACTGGAATAGTATTTTTTCATTCATCTTATTATTCTTTCTTTTTACTCACCTATTAACTATTTTTTTCTTTAATATATTGTTACA
>JAJYVQ010000123.1 GCA_021791915.1 Actinomycetes bacterium
CAAAGTCCCCGATCGTGAAACTATGCCAACAGGACCTCCTGCTTTGGCAATGGCTCCAGAAGTAATTCCAATGTTGCATTTCCCTGGAGATATTATTCCCGGGCAGTTAGGTCCCAGTAATCTTGTATTTGGAAAATTATCCCTTAAAATGTTAAAGGTTCTTGCTTGATCTTGAGCCGGAATATGTTCTGTAATACATACTATAAATTCAATGCCAGCTTCAGCAGCTTCTAATATCGCAGCCGGAGCGGCAACAGGAGGAACTGAAACGAAACTCGCAGTCGCTCCCGTAGTTTCTACAGCTTCTTTTACTGAATTGTAAACTGGTATTCCATCAACATTTTCTCCGCCTTTTTTAGGGGTAATACCCGCTACAATTTTTGTACCGTAATCCCGATTTCTTAACCCGTGGAACTTACCTTGACCACCAGTTAATCCCTGTACGACAACTTTAGTATTTTCATCTACCCAGATACTCATTTACTTCTCCTTAATTCTTTTGACAACTTAACTATCCGACTTACTTGGCCAACTCAACTGCCCGCTTTGCTGCAGACAACATTGTAGATTCAGGTACCAATTTTTCAGATTGCTGTTCGTTTAGGATTTCTTTAGCAATTTCCGCATTAGTTCCATCCAACCTAATAACTATAGGCGAGCTGATATCGACTTTACCCATAGCCGTGACAATTCCTTTAGCCACTTCATCGCACCTTACAATACCACCAAAAATATTAACCAAAATAGACTTAACTTTAGGATCACTGTTAATTACCTCAAGCGCAGACGCCATTAAGTCGGCATTAGCTCCACCACCTATGTCTAAAAAGTTTGCTGGTGATCCTCCGACTTGATTAACAACATCACAGGTTGACATAGCAAGTCCAGCTCCGTTTGCAATCACACCCACAGTGCCATCCAATCCGATGTAGTTTAAACCTTTTTCGTGAGCAACCTTCTCTCTATCATCGGCATCAGATAATCCCTTATATTCATTCCACTCTTCATGCCTAAATGCAGCATCATCATCTAAGGTTACTTTGGCATCTAAAGCATGAACCCTATCGTCGGTGGTCAATATAAGGGGATTAATCTCAACCAAATCTGCATCACCTTTTACAAAACAGTCGTAAAGTTTTTCCAAGATGTCTACTACCCCGTCATTCGCTTTAGGGTTTAATTTAGCGGACTTTACAAAAGCAAGCAAAGTATCTCTGTCTAGTCCCTTAGAAGGATCTATGTCTAGTCGGACAATAGCATCGGGATTTTCATCAGCAACTTTTTCAATTTCTACACCACCTTGAGCTGAAAGCATGCAAAGATGAAGGCGTTTAGATCTATTCAATGTAAATGAGGCATAATATTCTTCACTAATGTCAGAAGATCTCTCCAACCATACTCTTTTAACAATATGACCTTTTATATCCATACCTAAAATATTTGAGAAGTGTTCTTTGAGCTCTTCCATATTCTCGGCAATCTTAATACCCCCTGCTTTCCCCCTACCGCCCACTTGCACCTGAGCTTTTACAACAATTGGGAACCCGATCTTTTCGGCGATTTTTACAGCATCTTCGAGGCTGTCAGCAACTCCCCCATCCGAAACTGGAATCCCGAACTTTTTAAAATAAAGTTTTCCCTGATATTCAAATAAATCCATCTATCCTCCTATTACTTATCCAAGCAGTTTACGATCATATTAAAACAACTCATCCAGACTAAATCGAGCCAGTGTAAGGATACCTGTTTAGCCTTTACAGTCAGGTAATCTTACTTAATATTTGCTGCTTAATACAACCATCAAATATTAGTAAATCCAAACATTAGCAAAACTTAGCCTTAACTTGTAGATTTCCTGCTCAAATCAGCCTTATTTGTGATTAAACCAACAGAAACACTAAATATGTCCCCGCAGATGCCTACACATAACCAATTGAATTAGCATGACTTATGGTAAGTAAGCAAATCAATAACCAATATCTCTGATTAAATTAGATCGTATCAATCTTAATTTATTATAGTCGTTAAAAATAACAAGTCGATTTAAGGATCTTTATATCTAAACCTTGCTGCAATTTTATATATTTATCATCGTTATTAAGTTACAAACAATATTATATACTTACTGCGATAGAAGCCACCGTGAACCTCTGTCGGTTGCTGTGAGAGCTAAAGCTGTACTATTGTTATTATGCCTAGTTGCAACACAAAGCGTAGAACTAATACAAGATATGCTATAGGGATAGCCCGCAGTTGGCAAATAACTTTTTTCAATAGTCCAATTGCTCGTTAGGGTTGTAGCTGTTGCTGCTTTAGAATGTAATAAAGTTGGAAATATAAAAGTTACGAGGATGGTTACTATAAATACAAACTTTATGACATTTAAGAAAGTTTTAAAACATTCCTTTGAAACTTGAGTTGTCGATAGCTTATTATTGGATATCCTGTGCTTTTTTATTAAATTAGTCATGGCTTAATTGCCCTTCGTAACTATTGTTTGAATATATATTTTGGTTTCTATAACAAATATAATTCTACTCGTACACCACGATAAACTCAAAATAAATTATTGTTATCGGATATTTAACCGAAACACTAAATTGTGTTTAGTCCACTGACTATTTAAAAGTTTTAAGAAATTGATCTAGAATTGACTTAATTTATGACTTTTTCTCGGTTGTCTAGAGCACTGGTCAGCCAGTCCGAAATCTCTTGAAGATGCGATCCCGGTGTAAATACTTTTGCCACTCCGATTTGTTCTAACTTCGGTATGTCCTCATCAGGAATAATTCCACCTACAATTACAAGAATATCAGAAAGATCCTTTTGATTCAAAAGGTCAACTATTTTTGGAACCAATGTTAAGTGAGCTCCCGAAAGCAATGAAAGTCCAAGTGCATCAGCATCCTCATCAATTGCAACCTGTACAATCTGTTCAGGAGTTTGATGCAGGCCTGTATAAATAACTTCAAATCCTGCATCTCTCAGAGCTCTTGCGATTACCTTGACACCTCTATCGTGTCCGTCAAGTCCCGGCTTTGCTACTACTACTCTGTAACGTCGTTCCACACTCAACTCCTATTAAGAAATTCTTGGTAGCACTACAAAAGTTACGTCGAGGGCAAAAACAATTGCGGCCACCACCGTAAGCAGGTGAAATACTTCATGAAATCCGAATACTTTGGGCCAAGGATTAGGCTTCTTCTTGGCATAAACAACCGCACCTAATGTATAAACTAGCCCACCTACAATTAGCAAGATGAAACCGACTAGACCAAGTCCATGGTAAAGCCCTGGAAATACCGCAACTGCGATCCAGCCTACTGCAACATATGGAGTTATAACAGCCCACCTTGGAGCACCCATCCACAATACACGAATTAATACTCCAACGATTGCTCCACCCCAAATTAAGGACAACATAACCGCCCTAGATACCGGCGGAAGAATCAGACCACCTATCGCAGTAAAGGTTCCAGCAATTGCAGAAAAGATCATTGCGTGATCACACCGCCTCACCACTCTAAAAGTTTTAGGCGACCACTTCCCCCTGTGTAGAAGTGTAGATGTTCCAAACATACCACCAACACCCAATGTATAAATAACCATTGCAATTTTCGGCCAAAATCTAGGTGCTACAATCGTCAAGTAGATTCCGTAAAGTATTGTCAAGAAAAAGGCAACCTGATGAAACCTCCCTCGAAGAAGCGGCTTCACACCACTGAAACTCGAACCTTGATTGTCTGAAATTACAGCTCCGCCTTTAAGGGTTTGGTCGACATTCTTTTTATTAGTTTTTTTATCAGCTACAGAAGTAACCATCTCGTTCAACCTAAAATAATATAGTTCAATTTATAATTTAATGAGTTTCAAGTTAATATTTTCGTTTCTAACCACTTGTAATTAAATAACTATATTGTTGGCTTTTTTGCCTGCAATTAAATCTTTACAACTCTAAAGACCTTCTTAACTAAGCTCTTAACTAAGCGTGTTATGAAAGTTCAAGGCTAGGCACTCGTTCAAATATTAAATAAACTCTTATTTACTATATTACTAGGTAAAATGACAATAAGTGCAAGCAGGCTGTCGAAGAATTCATAAATCACGCTCGCTTTAGGGGGGTCATTGCAAGAATAAAAGTTTTTGTTGTACCCGTCACAAATTGAATCTCGGCACGCATATCAGCTCCAGATCCCGATATTGAACCGATTACGCCTTCTCCCCATCTTGAATGAACTACAAGATCACCCACTTGAAGCCCTAATTTTTCAGCTCCAGTGGTCTTGTATAAACCAGCATCTTCTTTTGATGTTTTAGTATTAGTTGAATTGTTAACAGTCGTTATTTCTTCATCTAATTTTTTGTATTCGTTATCTATAAATTCTTTAGAATTATTGCTGACATAGTTTTCAAAATCTAATTGATCAGAACTTTCCCACCTTTGAGTTTTGATTCGACTTACCTTGCTACTGTCACTAAAAAATTTGCCACGTTTTATTGAAGTTAAGTCGATGTCTTTTTTGACATTTTGTGGTATTTCGTCTATGAACCTGGAAGCCAAATTAAACGATGACGATCCCCACTGACTCCTGAAATCAGCGACCGTCAAATACAAATTCCTTTTTGCTCTCGTGATTCCCACATAACAGAGTCGGCGTTCTTCTTCTAAGCTTTCAGGATCGTCCAAAGATCTTAAATGGGGTAGAATCCCCTCTTCCATACCCGTCAAAAAAACAGTATCAAATTCCAACCCTTTTGCAGCGTGCAAGGTCATAAGGCTTACCTCGTTTATGGCTCCAGTATCATCTAACTCAGATGTGAGAGAGATAGCATCCAACATTTCATCTAAGGTTTCAAATTCGGAAGCCAGATTTAATAGCTCATCCAAATTTTCCAATTTGCCTTCAGCTTCCACTGACTTGTCCAACTCGTAAATCTCTCGAATTCCGCTGATCATCTGAAGCCTTTCGGCAATTTCCGCTGGTTGAGCACCTTTTTCATACATGTCTTTTAATTCAGAAATTATCTGGAAATATTCTTTGCATCCGGCTTGAGCTTTTGGTCCAATTAGCACGTTTGAACTATCTGCTACGGCCTCTAAAAAAGAAATTGAATGTAACGATGCATGATGTAAGAGTTCTGCAACTGCTTTTGGTCCGATACCACGCTTGGGTAAATTTATCGTTCTTTCAATACTTACACTATCAGTAGGGTTTACTACAACCCTTAGGTAGCTCAGAGCATCTTTTATTTCTTTTCGATCAAAAAATCTCATACCGCCCACTACTTTATATGGTATTTTTTCTGAGCTCAAAGCTGATTCCAAAAGCCTTGACTGGCCGTTAGTCCTATACATAACCGCAATGTCAGAATATTTTATTTTGGATAAATATAATTTTTGAATTTCTTCTGCAATAAAATTTGCTTCCGTAAATTCATCTTCTACTGAAATCACCTTAATTTTTTTACCAGGTCCGAAGTCAGAATGCAGATGTTTAGTCTGCTTTGAAAAGTTATTTTTAATAACGGCATTTGCTCCATCTAAAATATTTTGAACCGACCTGTAATTTTGATCCAATATTATAACTTTGGGTTTTTCAAAGATTTGTTCAAACACCAAAAAATTTGTAGGATCAGCTCCACGAAACTTATAAATGCTCTGATCAAAGTCTCCCACAATGAATATATTCTTATTTTCGTTAACCAGAAGTGAAATTAATGCGGTCTGAGCTTTATTTGTGTCTTGATACTCGTCGACCAAAATATAATTAAATCTGTTATGCCACTTAAATTTAACGTCCTCGTAATCGCTGAGCAACTTAACAGTATTATTTAACAGATCATCAAAATCCATTGCATTATTTTGCTTAAGCTGATTCTGATATGCAACGTATATTTCACCTATTCTATTGCTGAAAGCACTGAAGTTTGTATTTAACATATCTGGAGCCATCAACAAAGATTTTGCAGTAGATATCGCTGTTCGCAGAGCGCGAGAATCAAATCTCTTCGAATCTAAACCCATAAGTTTTACGATTCTATCTATCACTCGCTTTGAATCAGAGTTGTCATAAATTGTAAAGTTCGATCGAAAACCTAACAGGTTAGCATCTTCTTTTAATATTCGTACGCAAGCTGAGTGAAATGTCGATATCCACATGTATCTGCCGTAAGGTCCAACCAAATCGACAACTCTATCTTTCATTTCTTGAGCCGCTTTATTGGTAAAAGTAATTGCCAAGATACTTGAGGGTGAAACACCTTGAGATATTAAGTTACATATTCTTTTTGTCAAAACTGATGTTTTGCCAGTTCCTGCCCCCGCAATTACCATTACTGGACCGTTAGTTGCCTCAATGGCTTCGATCTGTCTTTCGTTTAATCTATGCGATTCTTCCATTGCCTTATTAATGATCTTAATATAAACTAATCTTTTGGATTTATTAATTCACCCAGGGAGCTGGTCCCAAGTGTCGAAAAATTGGCTCCCAATCCACCAGTATGTAAAAAAATTATATTCTCATTAGACTTAAATTTGCCGTTTAAATCGTCAGCCAAAAGTTGACCAAAAGCTTTGGCACTGTAAGTTCTATCTAGTAGTAGCCCGTATTGTCTTGCTGCAAACCTAAAAGCTGCGTCTGAAATCTGGGTAGGTTTCCCATAAGTTCCACTTATATCGGTTTCATATAGTAATTGAAAAACATTTGAATTTAAGACCTCTGATTTGTTTAGAATTTCCAACGTATTTATCGTAAGGTCCAAAGCTTTTTCATTAGTACCCGTGGGATAAGGACCAAAATCTGGATCAACTACAATGCCTCTTATCTTAAACAGCGAGCTAACAGATAAACCCAGGTTGTTCTTTCTAGACAACATCATCGAGGCTCCAGCAGCTAAACCAGCCAAGGTTCCCATGGTAGAAACTGGCAAGTAAATAAAGCTTGATTGAATACCAAGCTTTTCCAGTTGAAAACTAATTTCAGAGTAACAAAGCATATAACCTA
>JAJYVQ010000124.1 GCA_021791915.1 Actinomycetes bacterium
TTTCATACCTTTTAATTGGTTCGGGGTAAAACTCAAAGTTTGTGAAGCAGAAAATTTAGCTTTCTTTAGTACCGTCTGAGGAAGAAACTTTGGCAACCAAATATTTAGCTGACTCACTAGAACGGTTCCGAATATAGCAGTTCCAAAGGAACCTCCAAGTGACCTAAAGAAACTTACTAAACCAGTAGAAGTTCCGATGTCTTTAATGTCAACAGCATTTTGAGTCGCCAATATCATATTCTGCATCATAAGACCCACTCCAACGCCGACTAATACCATTCCGATACTTAGTTCAAAAAAAGTTGTACTAATCTTTAACGTAGTCAAATACACCATACCTAATGTTAAAAAAACTGCTCCAATAATGGGGAAGATCTTATATCTTCCAATTTTTGTAACGAGTTGACCACTACCGATGGAAGCTATCAGAACTCCGACCATAAGTGGAACTAGCTCCAGTCCTGATATAGTGGCTGATGCTCCCTTAACCAGCTGTAAATATAACGGAAGAAAAATGATGCTTCCAAACATTGCCATAGCCATTAAAAATGTTATTGCCGAAGAAAATGAAAAGATGGAGTTTTTAAAAAGTCTAAGAGGTACAAAAGGTTCTGAAACTTTGGTTTCAATGAATATAAATATCGCTAGCAATATTGTGCTTGTTGCAATTACAGATATTATCTGAACCGATGCCCATGGGTAAGTTATTCCGCCCCAAACCAATGCCAACAGCATCAGTACTACACTTACTGTTAAAACAGAGGCGCCTAAATAATCAATTTTGTGATCTCTTCTGGTAAAAGGTAGATTCAAAACCGAAGACGTAACGATTAACGCAACTATTCCGATGGGGACGTTTACATAAAATACCCAACGCCAAGAAAGACTGTCAACAAAAAATCCTCCAATTAGCGGACCTGCAACTGACGCAAATCCGAAAACTGCACCCGTATAACCTTGATATTTTCCCCGCTCTCTGGGCGACACGATATCTGCAATAATAGTCATCGCAAGAGACATCAATCCACCGCCCCCCAACCCCTGTAGTGCTCTAAATGCAATCAACTCGTTCATATTTTGGGATATACCAGATAAAATTGAACCGACTAAAAAAATTACAATAGCTATCTGGAATATTTTTTTCCTACCATATAAATCCGAAATCTTTCCGTAAAGAGGTGTGGACACTGTGGATGTTAATAAATAGGCTGTAACAACCCAACTCAAGTGATCAAGTCCGCCCAAAGAACCCACAATTGTTGGCAAAGCAGTCGAAACTATTGTTTGATCCAAAGCAGCAAGAAGCATTCCTAACATCAGACCGCTAAAGACGATCTGAATCTGTCGGTGAGTCATATGTACTCCAGTACTGTTTGGATTTTCAGTTTTGGTATTTTGGTCTAATAACTGAAAATTTTCGTTGTTTTCAACTGTTTGACTAGATTTGCTTACCATTGTGTTATGCCCTTATTCTCTTTAATCATAATTTCTGTACTCTTTATTTCAGTATTTTTATTTTCGTATCTTATTTTTATTTTTTAAGTTTTTTACTTTTTGGTTCTATCAATTTGATCACAATTTTCTACTTGTATTCTTTTTCCTGTATTGATTTCATCTCGTATTTTTCTACTACTTTATTCAGCGGTGAGTCTGATATTGTTACTTATATACAGTTGGGACTCTACGGTTTGAACTCTACAGTTGGCACTCATTGTGAAGCTCGGACACGAGTTTATTTAAAAGTTTCAACAAAACTTCTTTGTCGCTAACTTTCCAGTTCTCCATTGCCTTTGCGATAGTCAGCTTTCTCATCTCGGTAACTTCTTGCTTATATCTCTGTCCTAGCTTGGTAGTAACTAAAAGAGATGCCCTTTTGTCAACACTGTCGTTAGTTTTCGAAATAAATTTAGCGTCAAATAAGTTCTTAACCTGCCTAGATACCGTCGATATATCAACTCCTAATCTTAAAGCCAAATCCGACAGTCGGATAGGTTCATTTTCACTCAAATAAACCAATATCCAGTAAGCGGACCTATCAATTGAATGATTATTCACGGTCTTGTTTAAAGTAGTTGTCATCTTTAAACATGACCTACCCAGATTGCTTAGCACCTTCTCAATGGAATCTAGTAAAAATTGAGGATCGTCACTTTGGCACCTTCCTACTGCACTGCGGGAACTATCACTGCGGGAACTATCACTGCTGGAACTTGTACTGCGGGAATTCACAACGTTTGAATGCCCAGTTGAATTTAAAGTTTTCTGTGCTGTATCTAATGTACTTTTATTCTGCGTCATAACTAGAACTAGTTTAACAATTAACCTAACAATTGACCTATTAAAAATTATATCATTTAGTTGCTTGTATCATACAACTATTTTGAATTTTTGCCGTTGGTTAAAGTAACTACAATTTTTATCCCAAGTTCGCTTTTAATCTGCATAAGAACTGATAGTTGAAAAATGCTTAATACCCTGTATGATACTGTTAATTATGTGAATGAAATCGGACTGTTAGGGGCAACAGGTTATACGGGAAAACTTGTGGCAAAAGAGCTATTGGCTCAGGATATACCCTTTAAAATCGGATTAAGAGATGAAGCCAAATTTACAGATAAATTGGATTCAGAATCGTTGAACAAGCTCAAATCAAATCCCGATAAGTACAGGATTAGTCGGGTCGACGTATTGGACGAAAAATCCGTAGCAAACTTTTATTCTGACATTAATACTGTTATTTCAACCGTAGGACCTTTTTGCAAACTCGGTCAAATACCTGTAAAAGTTGCGGCATCAACCGGAATTAATTATGTAGATTCCACTGGGGAGCCTGAATTTATGAAGTGGGTTTATGAGAATTTTAAGGCTGCGGAAGGTTTTATAGTTCCCGCCTGCGGGTTTGATTACCTACCTGGCGACGTTCTATCCAATCTTTCCTTAAACGATTTTGAATCTTCAAAAAATGTTTCCGTTCAGATAACTTACTCAATTTCTCACTGGATTCCGACTAAAGGAACTGCTGAAAGCGCATTAATGGCTTTTACAAATTCCGCAGACCCAGGTGGAGTCGACGAAACTTTATTTTTGGATAAAAAGTTAACTAGATTAAAAATTCCATGGGGAGAAGAAGTTACAGTGAAACTTCATCATCCAGATGTCCAAGTTTCTTGCTACATTAATTTAAACAAAATAATTTCGGAAATTTTTAAATATACTACTCCAATATTTCGGCTTTCAATCCCGATAGTTGAAAAAGCTGCAAGGCTTCTTCCTGAAGGTCCAAGTGTAGAAAAAAGAAAAAAAGCCAAATATGACATCTTTATTAAAGTTACAGATCAAAAAAAGTCTGTCTATTCAGTATTCAATGGAGTAGATATTTACGGAACAACTGCAGTGATGCTAATACTTTCAGCTCTAAATGCCACAGGGAAGGGAGCTATGGCACCGAGTCAAGCATTTGAACCAGATGATATCCTAAAAAAATTGACAGAGTTTAGACCTAAAAGTGCCGACCTTATTGGCGCTTCCTGCCTGTATAACGTTGTAAAAGACTGACTTTGTGTCGCTAGGTGAATTAAATAACTAATAGTTAAGATTTCAAAATTAACTTGATCAACCTCTGAGTAAATATTAACCGATCTTATTTAAAGTTAGATTAGTTAGATAAAAATACTGCATTGGCGATCCTGAAACAGTCTGCGTAAAAGAAGATACGGTGGCTGTTACATCGTAGATACCAGAATTAAAACCCAATTCAGCAGCCATTGTCATTGAAGTTACGTTATTACCACTACCAGCTATCGTTACTACCATAGCCTTATAATGACCAGTTACGGCCTGAGAGTTTAACTGCGTTGGATACGGTACGTTTTTGGAAATATCAGCGAACCAATCAGCTCTGGACAATCTAATAGAGTCCAGCATTCCAAACCAGATCTCCAATGCACTGGCTTCATCGTTCATGGGAGCATTGGTTTGAAGCATTGTAGGATTTAAATTCCCCGAAGTAAGCATTTCTCCCATAGGCTGGGTATTTGAAGTAAGCGAAAGTCCAAGAGCAGCTAATTGCGGCGGAACATTTACGCTTGGGGCAACACCGAAATTTGGAACGGTCAACTGTTGTGTATAAGGTACTGTTTTGACCACTTGGGTATCGACTAGCAACCTAGTATTGGTATAAGCAAGTGTATTTACCGGCCAGCAAGTTTCCAAAATTGTACCAGTGTAAGGCAAATCATAAACAGTCGTATTGGTTGTAACTACAGACGAACCTGTAACTTTAAGTATTGTCTCAGTCTGGCAGGGAACAAAAAAGTCTACAAGAGCTCCGGGTTTTAATTGATTTAGATCCCAAAATTGTGCAACATCGTGAGCACTTAACTCCGAAGTACCTGGCTGATTCGGCCATGGTGTTGCTGGATTGTGACCGATTGCAACTGCAATAACGGGGTCGCTCACGCCGTCTGTAACGGGACCTATCATAGAAAGCGAGGGTATCTCAAGAACGCCTATTAAAGGCAGAGTACTGTTCGGAATACCGGGAACATTACATTTAACAGTAGTGGGAACGGTTACAACTGCTTTTTTTGGAGCCAACGTTTTTTCAGGTTGCGAAGTACCCGTTGATATAATAGTTCCGATTACGATGCCTATTACTAGCAACATTGCACCAGCGACTATTCCTAAGATAATTGTTCTGTTTTTTTTCATTTCAGGCCACTTAAAAGAGAAAAATAAACATTAATGACACTTCAGAAGGTCCATTAGCTTAATCGGTAGTCTTATAGCTTTACCATTTATTTTACTTTATTAATTTTATCAGCCACAATAAACTAACTTGAATCAGCAACCTTACCATTTTTATAGTTTATATTTTAAGGAACTAACCTTTAAATATACGGATTGTAAAATAAAATCTTATAATAAGACCATTTTCTAAGGGCTAATACAAAAGTGCTATTTATTTTGCTAAAGTTTACCTATGGTTACAAAAAGATCAACTCAGCCAACACAAACAACTGCGAACATAGGAAAACGAGTAGTTAAAAAACCAACTACTGCAAAATCTATAGTTGCAAAATCTATAGTTGCAAAATCCACTGCTAAAAAAACTACCTCCAAAAGGACTGCTGCTAAAAGGACTACTGCTAAAAGGACTACTGGCGTAAAAAGATTAAACGTAAGTAAACCTACCCTGAATAGAAACTCATCAGTAACTCAGAAGACTGCTGAAAAAGAAATTGGAGTAAGGTCAGCTAATTCGGTAAAAACAGCAGCTACTAAAAGAACTCCTGTTAGAGCTACTATCAAAAGTAAAACTTCTAACTCAAAAGTGTCAAACGAAATATCAACTTTAACTTTCGACATTGGGGGCACTGGACTCAAAGCTTCCTTAGTGTCAAATGACGGAAAGCTACTACACGAAAGAATTAGGGTACTTACACCGTATCCTTGCTACCCAGATGTATTGGTAGAGCAATTAATTCAACTTGCCAACAAGCTACCACAAGCAAGCAGGGTGGCAGTCGGCTTCCCCGGAGTAGTTAGGAACGGAACAATTCTCACTGCTCCAAATTTATCCTTGCCCAAAGGTCCAGGAAAGTCAAAAAAACCTTCTAAGAAAATAGCCCAAATGTATAACGGATACAATTTAAAAAAAGTCCTTGAAGCAAAATTGAAAATTGAAGTACACGTTGTTAACGATGCAGACTTGGCAGGTGCTGGAGCCATAAAAGGACATGGATTAGAAGTTGTTGCGACATTGGGAACGGGATTTGGAACTGGAATGTTTTTAAACGGTAAACTATTGCCTCATCTAGAAATTGCCCATCTACATTTTAAAAATAACAAAAGCTTCGACGAAATCATCGGCGACGCTGCAAGAAAATCTATTGGAATTAAAAAATGGTCAAAACTTGTGCTTGAAGCAATAGACACACTATACAACCTCACCCACTTTGATCATCTTTACTTGGGCGGAGGAAACGCCTCCAGACTAACCGTAAAATTACCTGCAAACGTAAGCACAATTCCAAACTTGGCTGCAATAAAAGGTGGTCCAAAACTATTTGAAGTAATATAAGTTGTTACGCAACAATTTATAACAAAGTAACCTTTGCTTGATTTGACTAAAAAATATCCTTATAGAATATATTTAAATGGAAACTGACCTAATTGACTCAAAACAATTACCTAATGATATCTCGACTGCCGACAAGTGCGTATGTAAACTGTTAGCAATTAAATCAGTTAAAAAGCAGTCGAGAACAGAAGAGGACAAAGCGCAGAAAATTTTTTCAATTTCAATAGTTATCTCAGGGCTTCGCTGTCTACTAAGTTATGTAATCTTTCCCTTTATTCTCCCGATCATAGGTTTTGCTGGAAGTTTCACCCCATACATCGGACTAATAATCGGTATCGTGGCACTGATATTTGACGTAATTGGGATGAGAAGGTTTTTCGTAGCTCAACACAAGATGAGATGGATGATATCTGTAATTTATTTGGGAGTTATGACTTTAGTCGTAATACTAATAGCTTTAGATTTGACAAAAATTATTTCAAAAATATAGAACCAGTTGGATACAATTGCCAAAAGAATTTAAGGTCACATTACACCTACCATTTGTCTTGGCCTACACAATTTTTATTATTAAGTTGTCTACTTTAAAAATGTGCTTATTAAGATAATAACCATGCCAAACACCAATCCAACAGACAACTCCAGAACTATTGATTTCTTTTTTGACCCGGTTTGTCCATGGGCATGGATAACCTCTAGATGGGTTGTAAATTTAACTGAAATGATAGACCTTAGTGTTAACTGGAAGTTTATTTCATTAAAAGAACTTAATTCTCACAGAACCGATTTGGATTATACAGATGAATACAAGAAAATACATAACTTAGGTAGAACTTTGCATCGTATAATTGCTGGATGCTCCCTAAAAGAGGGCGAAGCTATTCGGGGGAAACTTTATTCTAT
>JAJYVQ010000125.1 GCA_021791915.1 Actinomycetes bacterium
TTATATCAACAGCTTAGGAGAAATGACCTCATATACGGCATTTGATACTCAAACGAGCTATACTTATTCTGGTAGTGGTCAATTAATGTATGAGAATCAAGGTTCAACATTTATAGCTCAGATGACTTATAACGAAGCAACTCAGATTCCACAGATTATCTCAAATGGACCTTTTATCTCAAATGGAACATGGGATTTTATCTACGGACCAAACAATCTTATATTTGAAGCAATTTACATGGGTTCAACACCAAATACCCCCTATTACATGATATTAGATAACGTAGGAACACCCCTAGCAGATTTAACTCAATCAGCACAGGTTACAAATATTGCAAGCGACAATACTTGGGGATATTCAGTTTCAAATGCTAATACTAGTACTGCTCAACGAGCTATGCAGAAAAGTTATGTTGGGGGGTTGCTCTCGGTGTAGATTTAGTATTGAAATGATTGAAGTTGGTTAGCTAATCTGATTAGATTTAATTATAATCAAGACCTAAAAGGATATACAACCTATGACAATGGTAGCTAATAATTGACAAAAATTGATACAACTAGAGGCGGTCCTCAAGTTGGTGAATCAATTGTAGATCCATAATCTTTGTTGATACTCAGGGAGATCCGATTCTAAAACAATACTTGTTGAAGCTCTAGAAATTGAAGCAAATGAAATAATTTCGGTGCCTAAAAACAGGAATTAAAATCAAAGCAGTGCTAAGTAAAATTTAAAGTGCTAAGTAAGGTATCTTTCCGATAAATCATGTGAAATAAGCAAAGAATTTATATCTCCAGAACCAACTTTTCGGAATGGCTCGTTTAAAGAATCCCAATAGGTAAAAAACGACATAAAAGACGATTACTGATTTAAGCTTACTACTATACCATTAACGACACCATGTTCATAAACCATCATCAATGAAGATGCCGCTATAGTACGTAAAGTGGCGGTCGCTCGACGACTGCTTTTTTCTTCAAAATTAAATTAAATATAAATCCTTTTGTACTGGCCTTTACGATCCGATGAGTTATCTTCATTCCAACTATTCCTGATTTGTATGTAATTCTGGGAAAAACATGGTGAAATTAAAAGCAGATTTCACTGTTTGCCTATGTGTATTTACGTCTTCTTCATACAATTCATAGCCATACTGTAGGGCTGGAATATTCCTCTTTTTTTTAGCCAATATATTATTTGCTCAAAGTGTTTAATCGATAGATCAAATGATATATTTCAAAAATTTATACCTCTATACTAAGCGTTTCAGTGAAGCCCTTGCAAGTAACATGATAGAATGATTTCAATTAAAAAAGTTATTGTGACTTTAAAAATTGAAGGACGTTCAAATGAGAAATAATTCAAGGTGCTATCCTTTATTGGTTAGCAATCTATTTAGATATAGTAAATCCAGTTATCCAAATAGTCAAGTAATTACTTATAATGGCGATTCCATCAAACATAACAGTTTTGCGGATGTTGCTGTCCGAGTTGAAAAATTAGCTAATGCACTTAATAGACTTGGAATTAAAAAAGGAGACAGAGTTGCTACATTGGCGATGAACCATCAGGAACATTTGGAGTGCTATCTCGCTATTCCATCTATGGGAGCTATATTACATACTCTAAATCTAAAGCTATTTTCTGACCAGCTGTCATATATTATTCAAGATGCCGAAGATAAAGTAATTATTTTTGATGCTCAATATTCCACGATATTAGAAACTGTTTTAGATTCTATAACGCACGTAAAGTATTTTATTGCTATTGGTGATGGTGATTTTTCAAAATTAAGAAATGTAATTAGATATGAACAACTTTTGGCCGATGAGCCCTTGGGATTTGACTGGCCAGACCTAGACGAATGCGATATTGCGGCATTGTGCTATACGTCGGGGACCACTGGTGATCCGAAAGGTGTCGAATATTCACACCGTTCAATATATTTGCATACGCAAATGATCAATTCTGCTTCTTGTTTTGCGTTAACTTCTCACGATAAAGCATTGATCTTAGCTTCTATGTTTCATGGGTTGGCGTGGGGTACACTATATGCTTACTGGACAGCTGGTGCCGACATGCTACTGCCAGGAGATTTTCTGCAAGCAAACCATATAATAAAATTTATAAATGCAGAAAGGCCTACTATAGGGATAGCTATTTGTGCAATATGGAAAGATGTTCTAGTAAGTGCGGAAAAAATCGATCTTGATCTATCTTCGGTACGCATTCTATTTACTGGTGGTACTGCAGTTCCAAGGCAACTAGTTGAATCTTATTACAACAGATACAATGTGAAGATGGTTCAAGTGTGGGGCGGGACGGAATCCTTAATATGTACTCTCTCGTTCCCGCCTAAAAATGTAATCAAAGAAGAAGAAATTGACTGGCTCATAAAGACCGGCAAAATTGTTACGGGAATTGAGTTGAGGATAACTGATGGAAAAGGTAGTGTACTGCCCAATGATGGTGAAGCCATTGGTGAATTAGAAGTCAAAGGATCTTGGGTTGCTACTTCATATTTTAAAAATGCTAATGAAGACCGCTTTCGAGATTATTGGTATAGAACTGGTGACATAGGAACCTGTACTCCCGATGGGAATGTACAGATAAGTGATAGAATTAAGGACGTAATTAAATCGGGTGGTGAGTGGATATCAAGTGTAGAACTTGAAAATAAGATAGGCTTGCACGAAGCCGTAGACGAAGTCGCAGTAGTCGCAATTCCTGATGACAAGTGGGATGAGCGACCTCTTGTTTGTGTAACTTTAAAAGAAGGTCGATCTTTTGATCCACAAGTGCTTAGCAATTGGTTAGCCCCACAAATAACTAGATGGTGTTTGCCTGAACATTGGACTCAATTGAACAAGCTTCCTAAAACATCGGTTGGTAAGGTTGATAAAAAAGTTCTTAGAAAATTATTTGACGATAACGAACTAGAAGTTATAACTGTTCAAAAATCAAGTTTATGATGGCTTACTATCTACTTATTTAGAATATGATCAATTAGAATTGCGATAGATTATGAGAGACGCCACAACTATAGGCGTTGTTATCTATGTTTCAATGGCAACTTCACTTGCAGGAATTTTTAATTTAAATCTTGATTTTCTGAGTTTATGTGTAGGTACTTCTACCAGCCAATAAGTAATTTCCGATAAGACGATCACTAGTGTAAATCTAAGAATAAATAAATACCAACTATTGAGGTGAGTTTGCGACGATGTAACCGTAAGGAATACTGGCCAAAACCATATATATGTTGATAGTGATAGCTTTCCCAAGTGTACGAAAAAGCGCAATCTTAAAATGTTTTTTATTAAAGAGATATCATCCGACAGAACATAACTAACGATACCAAAACAAGAAACATTAAAAATTAAGAGACCCCAAGTATCAGAAAATTCTGAAAACATTGGAACTGTTAACAAGATCCAAGTAATCAATCCAAGACTTATAACTGCATACAAATTTATCCAAAATCGTTTTGTCTTCGAAAGATTATTTAGAAAGCCCTCCGAGAAAAGGATTGCTAAAATACATCCAGCGAATAAGCTACTTGCTCGTGTATCTAACGAATAATAAGCGCGATATCGATTATGAAACAGATAATAAGTTATAAAAGAGTCGGCAGTAGACGCAAATGTAAGAAATATGCACAGCCACATTAATACTCTTGTGCGGTATCTATATAAACAGAATAACGCTGTTGGAGCCCAAATTAAGTAAAATTGCTCATCTACGGATAAGGACCACAGTTGACTGAACATGCCATTAAATGGATATGTAACCAGACTCCAATAACTGCTGTAAAGAAAAATTGAAGCCAATGCGCTATAAATATATTCATTTAAGTAATCAACTGCATGAGTTAGAAAACCATAAAGAAGTACTACGATCATAATCGCATACATGACCGGCATTATACGTAAAATTCGTCTAATATAAAAGTTTTTTAAATTAATAGTGTTGGTTTCCTTGAATTCTGAAATGAAGTTTATAGTTATAAGAAATCCACTAAGCAGGAAAAAAAAAGGCATAATGTTTGAGAAACCAAATTCCCAAGACAGTGAATTGTGGGCAATCATTACAAAGAATGCAGGTATAAATCTGACTGCAGTTAGTTCCGCTCGACCTTTCAAAGAATACTTTTGATCGGTTCTTTCGGTAATCTTTACTGTTTGCTTATTATGACGGCTACCAGAAGTCAGTTTTACAAATCTCATGCTATAAATAGTTTTGAACTAAATTTATGTAGTTGGTAACATGTATCGACAGTGGTTTTAAAACTAATCTATGGCTCATCACTGAGCTATGGCAAAAATAATATGATTGAGGGTGTAGATTCTTAAATAGTTCGGTTCGGTTTTTTTGTGCACTCAATTTTTGTTTTGTAATTGTAACTTTTTACCATTTAAATAGTAGCATAACAATTAATTGGTATACTAAGTGAATGTTACAGTAGCCTTATTTGCGCCCATTTGCCATGGAGTAGGAAAAATTTATAATGGGGAAAAATGATACAACTAGGCTAATCTCGTAAGAAAGAGCTGGAGAATGTTAGAAGTGTTTGCGTTATAGAGTTGAATTAATTTAGTTGAACCGCAATACAGAGTGATACTTTAAGCGTCGTTATCTAGTCTGTGAACAAAGAGAATGTCGAGTCTACCGAATTTAGGTAAAGGCCGGAGAAGGCACTTGCGTATTTAAAGCAGATGTTTAAATAATTTCTTTGTATGGAGACTGGATTTTTAAGAATGCGCTCATTGGAGCTGAAGAGACTCTACTTGACCCTAATTTGTTAAAATACAATTACCGTTTCACCAACATACTTGAAATTTAGCCACTTGAGCTGCTACTACCGATGTCAACTTAGTTTAATAAAGTCAACAATGAATCTATTTTTTTAAGTAGAGTGGTGAAACAGCCTTATTCCGATGATCTAATTGAGATTGTTGAAATGTGGGAAGAATATTTTAACTAGTATATTCGTGCAAATATATTGTTGCAGACAAGAAAGTAATTATTCCATTTGCGATGTTGTGAATATCCAGCCATTACTGATAACTTTATATGTTTTGTAAATGTATTGAATTGTGTAGGTATTGATTGTATTTATTCTTCTCCAAGCAATTGTGCAGTTACCTTCTAATTACGCACATATGGTCCAAACAAATAAAATTTAAATATAGATAAAACAAGTGATGAACAACCCATTACCAAGAAGTTACTTCGAGCAGAGTCCATTAACTGTTGCTAAAGATTTGATTGGAAAGTACTTGACAGTTAAGACTCCGTTAGGTGTCGTAAAGTCAGTTATAGTTGAAACTGAAGCATACTTGGGTCATCTAGATCCTGCATCACACGCTTACAAGCGACAAACTAAATCTAATGAAGTGATGTTTCTTTCTCCTGGAGTTCTTTACGTGTACTTTACTTATGGAATGCATTATTGTATGAATGTAAAATGCTGGCCATACGGCACTCCAGGTGCTGTATTATTTCGAGGTATTGAGCCGATAAAAGGTGTTTCGACATTACTAAAGATTGCCAACAAATCCCAAAAATTTGAACTTTCAAACTTAACTAACGGTCCTGCCAAATTAACTAAAGTATTGAAAATTGATAAATCTTATAATGGGTTGGATATCTGCCTTCGGTCTTCTACCGTGAAGATATTTCCAAATGACGACTTTAAAGGTAAAATTTGTAAGTCTCCGCGAATTGGGATCAGTAAAAATAAAGATAAGCAATGGAGATTTTATTTGGATGGCAATAAGTTTGTGTCACACTTTAAACAGTCCAATTTCAGTTGCTAGTTCTAAGTATTAGCGACTTTTGCAAATAGGTATGGCATCAAATGTGGCTAAAATACTACTGGCTAATCGAAAATATTGTTATTTGACATGATTGTTTTTTGATTCAGTTGAAATGTTTAAACTTTCCAAGATTAGAGGAACCAGCGTACTTGGACAATGACCAGTTTTAGATAAATTTATGTGTACTCAACTACTAAATTTTGTGCTAAAGTATAAGATTGCCATTTAAATAAGTTGTACTTTTTAAATGAAATTCAGTTATATCAGCAACTGTTGACTTAACTGAAATGTAGTGGCACCGCCTCAATTGTTTAACATTTTGAGTGTGCCTAAGTCGCTTCTTGAAAACGGAATAGAGCTAGATAATTATGCTAGTGCGGGTAAGTTAAGTTTTTACTTAACTTATTTTAGTCAATTGCACTAAAAAATAAAATTTTAAGGACAACCTTAAAGCCAGTCAGATTTATTCTGACTCTTTTGAAAACGATGTGCCTTTGGCATATGTTTTGATGGAGAGTTTGATCCTGGCTCAGGACGAACGCTGGCGGCGTGCCTAAAACATGCAAGTCGAACGGAATCCATTGAGTGGTAACACTCATGAAGATTTAGTGGCGAACGGGTGCGTAACACGTGAGCAACCTGCCCCAAAGACCGGGACAACATCGGGAAACCGTTGCTAATACCGGATATGCTTAGTTGACCGCATGGTCTTTTAAGTAAATGGTTTTTCGCTTTGGGAGGGGCTCGCGGCCTATCAGCTTGTTGGTGAGGTAATGGCTCACCAAGGCTCTGACGGGTAGCTGGTCTGAGAGGACGATCAGCCACACTGGGACTGAGACACGGCCCAGACTCCTACGGGAGGCAGCAGTTGGGAATCTTGCGCAATGGGCGAAAGCCTGACGCAGCAACGCCGCGTGGAGGAAGAAGGCCTTCGGGTTGTAAACTCCTTTCAGCAGGGAAGATTATGACGGTACCTGCAGAAGAAGCCCCGGCCAACTACGTGCCAGCAGCCGCGGTAATACGTAGGGGGCGAGCGTTGTCCGGATTTATTGGGCGTAAAGAGCTCGTAGGCGGCTTAACAAGTCGGATGTGAAAACTCCAGGCTCAACCTGGAGACGCCATTCGATACTGTTATGGCTTGAGTCCGGTAGGGGACCACGGAATT
>JAJYVQ010000126.1 GCA_021791915.1 Actinomycetes bacterium
GGGGCTCTTATTGGAATAAGTTTTGATACTTTATCTGACATCGAATCATCTAGCCCTACATAAAGGTTCAAGTTTAAGGGAGAAGAAATCAACGAATTTACCGCTTGGGAAAACTTTTGAAATCCTGCCGCTCGAAGAATTAGTTCGCCGACCAACCATCCGAAAGTTAATGCATGATAACCGTGTTCAGTTCCTGGCTGAAAGAAAGGAGCTTGTTTTTCTAAAGACTCTATTATTGGGTTCCAACTTATAACATCTTCAAGGCTGTGAGGATCTTCAACGAACAGTAGTCCAGCTTTGTGGCTGAGTAGCTGTTTTACTGTGATTGTTTCTTTCGAATTTTGCTTAAACTCTGGCCAGTAGTCACTGACTAGCGCATCTTCTTCAAGCTTACCTTGTTGCAATAGTATGTTGGCCATTGTGGCAGTAATACCTTTAGTTGAAGAGAAGATTAACTGAAGGGTGTCTTCAGTCCATTTGGTCTTGGTGTCAAGATTAGAGAATCCTCCCCAGAGGTCTACTACTTTTTTTCCTTCCACATATACGCTACATGCGGCCCCGATATCTTTTCTGTCAGTAAAGTTTTTAATAAACTCTTCTTTAACTTTTTCGAAACCTTGTTCCACATAGCCGTTAACTTCTATTTCGTTTAGTTCTAAATGTGCCAATTTTGCTCCCAGTACTAAAGTTTTTAACCGATTCTTTGTGCTCGGCTTAATTTGTATATAAAATAAATACTATTACAATACAAATATATAAAACAAATTATTTCAGGCTAAGACGACTGCATAAACAAGATGAACTCTATTCCCAGACGCATTTACGATCAAAATGACACAAAATATAAAATTATTGAGGGCACTCTCGAACTAATTGGTGTTGTTGGAATATCTAAACTTACTGTTGAAGAAGTAGCTTTGAAATGTGATGTATCAAGAGTTACAATCTATCGGTACTTCCCGAAAGGAAAAGATCAGCTTATAGCAGAGGTCATAGCAGACGAGGCCTTCAGATGGCTTGAAGGGCTTATGGAGTATGTAGGCGAGTACAATGACTTTGAAGATATAGCGGTCCACGGCATTATGTTTGCACGTAAAAAGTTATTGGAGCACGAAATTCTTAATAAGGTCTTAACTGATGAACCAAATGTTATTTTGCCACTTTTGACGGTGGAAGCCAATAGGATTGTGGCGTTTGTCCATCTTTATGTAGTTACACAGTTATTTAAATTAAAACTAAACCCCGAGCTAGATCCCGAAGATATTGCCGAATATCTGGCTAGGATGCTTCTGTCCATAATAATCTCACCAGGTAGTTGGGACTTGAGCAATGAGGCAGATGTTAGGCGGCTCGTAAAGACCCAATTTTTGGCTTCTTTAAGCGCATAAGCGTCAAGGTTTTCCTAGGAACTCAGACTGAACTATATTTTCTGTTACATTTCAACAAAAATTGTCTCATTTTAGTTGACAATGATACAAAATATACTAAACTGTTACATATGGTAACCAATCAGGTCGTGATTACCGAAAAATCAGCTGAGCCGTCTTTTAGGTCAGAAGCTCAAAGCTATCTGAGATATCAAGTCGATCTAGCAGATAAAGAGGTCATTGAAGGCGTAGATGCGCCTACATCTACAAATGACAAAATTCTTGAATCTGCTTACAGGTGTCTTTCAAAGTTCGGTTATTCAAAAACTTCAATGGATGATATAGCAAAGGAAGGACGATGTTCAAGAGCCACTTTATACAGACTTTTTCCTAACGGCAAAGATCAGATTATAGCTGAAGTTGTCGCAGTTAATACGGAAATTGCTTTCAACAAATTGAAGCTGGTTGTTCAAGAATCGAAATCACTTAGGGAAGCAGTCATCTTGTCGGTTGAGTGTGCAATTGGAATTTTGGAGAAAAATGAAGCTCTCCAAACCGTGGTTGTGTTCGATCCAGAATATATTTTGCCATTTTTGGCGTTTGAAAAAATGGATGAAATCTTTAAAAAAATAGCGGAATTGGGCTCACCGTTGTTTGATCTGTGGTTGTCTAAGTCAAATTCAATGAAACTGGCAGAATGGCTTGCACGAATTATATTTGCTTACTTTGGATCAACTAGTGAGCAGCTAAAACTAAATCAAACTAAAGCTTTAGAAGAGTTTATAGACAAGTTTGTCATGCCTGGAATTAAAGTAATGGCAGAAGATTCTGAAATATCTAGTTAGTCAAACAAGAACAGATCGCTAATATTTGAAACAATTAATTAAAAAGTACGAGTAAAAGAATAAACAAAAAAAGTTAATAAATTAAAAAGGAGATACAAACAGATGAGTGATACGTTAAAAGCATCAACTTCAGTCAGTCAAGAAGAACTAGAAAGAATACTTTCTATTTCAAATAAAGATAGGGATGAAACAATACATACGGTTGAGTCTAACTATGAAACAATTTTTACCTGGACTTACGATAAAGGTGAAAAGGCAAAATTGGATAGACTTTACGAGAAAGCCAAACATTCGATGTGGAACGGCCAGACAGACCTCCCTTGGGAGTTAGACGTAGATCAGGAAAAACTAAGCCAGGGTGAGTTTATAACGGCGCAGTCAAGTTTTGGTGCGCAGGATTTAAAAGGTACTGCGTTTGAAAAGTGGGGCGAAAAAGAGTGGATTCAGTTTGGAATCGAAGCTCAGAACTGGACCTTGTCACAGTTTATGCATGGAGAACAAGGTGCTCTTGTTTGTACTGCAAAAGTTGTAGAAACAGTACCTTGGATAGACGCTAAGTACTATGGGTCAACCCAGGTAATGGACGAGGCAAGGCATGTAGAGGTATTCGCAAAATATCTTAGGGAAAAACTGTCTGGATTCTATCCCATTAATGCTCACTTAGAGATGTTATTGGACGATATTATTAGAGACTCTAGGTGGGATATGACATTTTTGGGAATGCAAATTATGGTTGAAGGCCTTGCTTTGGCGGCATTTGGTTTTATTCATGCGACCACACAGGAGCCCCTTTTAAAGCAGCTCCTTAAATACGTTATGAGTGATGAAGCAAGACATGTTGCCTTCGGTGTACTGGCGCTTCAAGATTACTACCAGCAACTTAGTTTATCTGAGATCCGTGAGCGTCAAGAGTTTGCATTTGAAGCAGCAGTCAGGATGAGAGACCGTTTTCTATTGGTTGAAGTATGGGAAAAACTTGGTATTAAACCCAAAGAAGTTGTTCCTCTTATACTGTCAAACCCTGACAGGGCAGTATTTCAGTCATTCCTCTTTGCTAAAATAGTTCCGAACTGTAAAAAATTGGGTTTATTGGATGCTGGAGATGGCTGGCTCAGAAAGAAATTTACCGAACTCGGAGTAATTCAGTTTGAAGACTTCGCAGATACTGGTGAAGAGTACGACAACTTTGCATTAGCCAACGGAGAGATCAAAGCATCATAATTTAATCCATCAAAGTGATGTCTTAGACTAGATTAAGTTAATATTTCAGTGAAAAGTCAGTAATTGGCATCATTTCGATATGTTAAGTTGCAATCAGAAAGTTAACCTCAGTTCGTAGTTAACTCAGTTGATACCGGAGGAATCACTTTTTTGGAGACTTAAAGTTTCGACTTATCAGTTTCACTATCTTTAGGCAGTGTCGCATCAAATTTTGGGACTAGCTACGGGCTTTTTAAAAATAAAAAAATTTAATTCTTTTTGAATGAGTTTATATCTGACTACTATTAAGCTGGTTGGACAGTTTAAAGCTAAGTTGTTTTGAATTAAATAAAATATACAGGATTAAATTGGCTCAATTTGGCTCAATTTGGTTCAATGTGGTCTTCTTGTAACGAAAGTTTTTAATAGTCGTAACTTTCAATATATATCAATATATTTCAATGTATTGTTGGAACATTTTTAATTCTTTCAAGTTTTATTTTGACCACAACACCTTCTACACGAAATAGATTTAAAGCTACCTGAAATTAACCTTGGTTTTAAATATTTGGTAGGTAAGTGTATTCTGACTTTACATTTTTTTAGTGATCGGGTCGAAACAATTTATTGCGTCATTTTGTAGAGTCGGATTTATAGTTGCCGATTGGCTCAAGCTTATATAAAATTAAAGTCGCTACTTTAAATGATAAGATTTAAGTAGTCAATTGTAAGATAAAGTATCTGAACGACAGGTATTAGAAATTAATATGGCGACACTCCAAAGTTTTAAATTGGATATTATACATTGTTCTCAATTTAAGGTCGTATAGTTCAAAAGCTTATAGCTTCAAAAATTTAGGTTCAAAAAATTTAGGTTTAAAAAATAAACAATGAAAAGTTCCGACTATGTAAGTACCCGATTTGGGAAAGTTATAACGGCAATGATTACTCCGTTTAATGACGATATGACTCTTGACCTACCAGGGGCTGTTCAGCTTGCCAAATGGTTGGAAAAAAATGGGAGTGACGGCCTGGTTTTGGCTGGTACTACAGGTGAGGGTCCAGTTCTTAACGATAATGAAAAAATTGAACTATTTCGTGAAGTGTCTTCTTCTGTTGGAATCCCAGTGATCGCCAACACCGGATCAAATGATACTGAACATTCAATTGAACTTACAAAAAGGGCATCTGCAACCAATATAGCTGCAATTTTAGCAGTTACCCCTTACTACTCGAGACCGCCACAGTCGGGGATCGAAATGCACTTTAAAGCTGTGGCAGCAGCTACGAGTTTGCCGGTAATAATCTACGATATTCCGGTGAGAACTGGCAGAAAGGTAGAATATAAAACTTTAAAAAAACTCTTGACAAAAATTGACAATATAGTTGGTGTTAAAGATGCCGCTGGAGATGTTGTTGAGACTTCGAAACTTATGCATGAAGTCCCAGAAGCAGAAATTTATTCAGGAGATGACGCTCTGACCTTTGCTTTAGTTTGTCATGGGGCTAAAGGTGTAATAGGGGTTGCCACTCACTGGTGTGGTCACGAAATGTTTAAGATGATTCGCTATATTTTAGAAGGCAAATTGGGTGAAGCTCGTAAAATTCACAACCTAATGCTTGATTCATTTATGTTTGAAACTTCACTAGAAGCCCCAAACCCAATACCAGCAAAGGCTGTAATGAAGACACTAGGATTGCCTTCGGGGAAATGCAGGTTACCACTTGGGGAAGTAGAATCTGTTTATGCGACTGCCGAAAAGATCGTCGAACCCTTTAAATCTGACTATATATTTTAAGGTAAACAAATCGGTTTTAAAAACATCGAATTAATTTAAATCAGCTAAGTGGACATTTTTAAAAATATAGATTTAATCTTTACGAACGCTTACGATCCTACAAATAGTCAGTGAGAGATTTGACCGGTAATTTTAAAATTTCATTTCTTGGGGGTTTGGGGGAGATTGGTAAAAATTGTGCCGTAATTGAACACAAAAACAAGCTACTTATCGTAGATTGCGGTGTAATGTTTCCTACAGAAGAGATGCCTGGTGTAGATCTGGTTATTCCTGACTTTTCATCGATCTTAGAGTCAAAATCTTCGGTGGCAGGAGTAGTTATTACCCACGGGCATGAGGATCATATTGGTGCTTTAAGTTATCTTTTAGAAAGTATTCCGCTAGATATATACGGTTCTAAACTCTCTTTAAAGATAGCGGGATTTAGGATTAATGAAGCCGGCTTAAAAAACAAAGCAAACTTGATCGAAGTTTCTGATATGGAACGTAGAAGCATTGGACCCTTTGATGTCGAATTCGTTCCAGTTACTCATTCTGTTCCGCACAGTTTTGCAATTGTTTTACACACTGCGATTGGTGCCATCATTCATACGGGAGACTTTAAGTTAGATTATTTTCCTTTGGATAACAGAAGAACAAATCTATCGAGGTTTGGCGAAATTTCTCAAACCGAAAAAGTGAGGTTACTGCTAGTCGATTCTACCAATGCGGACAAGACTGGGATTACCGAATCAGAATCTACGGTTGGGCCTGAGTTAGACAAGATCTTCGCAAAAGAGAGTCAAAATAGAGTTATTGCAGCTTGCTTTTCATCACATTTGCACCGGGTTGAACAGATAATCAACACGGCCTACCTATATGGTAGAAAAACTAAAATATTAGGTAAATCGATGAGCAGAAATATCAAAGCTGCATCTGATTTAAAGGTTATCTCAATTCCGACTGACTCTTTGTTAATAGCCGATAAAAAAATTGATCAGATTGAAGACGGCAAGCTCTGTATTGTGTGCACAGGGTCACAGGGAGAACCTCTAGCGGCACTGTCTCAGTTGGCATACGGTCAGTATAGATCAGTATCAATCAAAAAAAATGACGCAATAATTTTGTCTTCTCATCCTATACCTGGAAATGAGAGATCTGTATCAAAGGTAATTAATTTGCTTGAACAAAGGGGAGCTAAAGTATATCATTCTTTGACAACTAATGTACATGTGTCGGGTCACGCTAGAAGTTCAGAAATTGCCAGTTTAATTTCAATAATAAAGCCTGAAGCCTATATTCCCGTACACGGTGAATTTCGACATTTAAATGCTAATTCCAAGATTGCAAAAAATATGGGAGTTAAAGACGTACTAATGTGTCTCGATGGCGATGTTGTTGAGATTAGTGACAAAGATATAAAAATAATAGATAAAGTCGAGGCTCAGTATGTATTTGTTGACGGAAGCTTAGACGATGTTGACTCGAATTTGCTCAAAGAGAGAACGTCTTTATCTCAAAATGGTATTGTGATAGTTATTGTCACAGTCGATTCTGTTACCAAAAAAAAGCTCTATCCAGTTAAGGTTGTCTCTAAAGGTTGGGTGGATCCTTTTGGTAATGAAGATTTAACG
>JAJYVQ010000127.1 GCA_021791915.1 Actinomycetes bacterium
GTGACAGCTCTGTCCAACTGACTAAATAATTTTGTTATCCGAAATTAAGACAATACACCGAGAATCCACATTGAAAATTTGTGTATCATTTTTTAGTTTTAAATAAGGTATCTTCCAGTGATTGTGCCCACAGACGATTAATGTTGGGGTAGCTGATTCTAGGTAATTTCGATACGGTTCGTTACCAGAAAGTCCAAACTCTCCAAATTTAGGTGCTTCGTGTGTAATTAATATATCAGATCTAGCATTCAAAAGATTTTTGACAGCATCCAAATATTCATTTTCTTTTACTCTGTTGGGACGTCTCGGATCGCCGACAATTCCACTTATTCCAGAAATTCTGACGTCATTTATATCCACGTAGTTTTTGTGCAAGATGTTATATCGTTTCGGGAATTCCGATAGCTTGTCTAAAGTTAAGGTTCCGATTGAATCGTGATTTCCTAATACTCCCATAACGTGAGGGAAGTATTGGTAGAAGCTGTCCCAGACTTCCGATACGTCTCCCAGACCGCCTCTTTTGTCTAGGTTCTCAACACAGTACAAATCGCCAGCTAGAATTATCCCGATATTTTCCACAGCAGGGAGCAGTTTGGACTGAGATAACAAGAACAGCTCCTTTGCTAATACGTTTCCAATAAGTTTATGCTGGCTGTCGGAGCTTTTATTAACGTCCCGAAACTGTAGATCTCCAGTTAATACTAAAGCTGAAAATCCTTTGAGGTTGTCAACAGCAACTGTTACTATGTTAAGCATCCCATATTCTGGACTTTTACCATAGACTTTTGATGCGTTTAGATAAGGGATTTGCCGAATTAAATTCTGATTGTCAGAAAGTAAGATCATTTGTTCACGATTGCTATGAGGTGTGTTTTGTGGTAACTGAGTTTTGGAAATATTTTTAATGGACTGTGAGTAAGTTAAAATCCGAAAAATACGATTCAATATAAGGATACCAAATTGATATCTAGTATAGCGTCGAAGTATTGCTTAATGAACAAGCAGATATGTTTAAGTCGATTTGCTAGAGATGAAAAGTAGCATAGCGGGTTTTTAGTTAGTTTTTATATTTTCAATCGAATACCAAGATCCCCATCCAGCAACTGCTGTTTTAATATCAGAGTTGGGGTAAATGGATTCGATTTGCTCTGGACTCAGATAGATGGGCGTTGAATCTCCAGATGTACTGATAAAAAGTATCTTTCCTGCGGGTTTTAGAATTCTCTTCATCTCAGTTTTAAAAAGAAAACAGTTGATCAAAACTATAGCTGAAATCGAGTCATCTCTTATTGGCAGATTCATCGCATCTCCCTGAATATAAAAACTATCTTTAACTGAACATTCACATAACATATCAATAGATAGATCAACCGATATAAGACTTTTAAAAGCATCTTTTAACAATGAAGAATAGATTCCGGTGCCACATCCAATTTCTAGCCCGATATTCGTATCTTTAAGTTCAGATCTCCTAAGCGCATCGATTACAGGATCCTTTGTGTACTGATGCCTAGATGAGTTCCAGTTTGGGGCCAGCGAACTGAAGAGGCTAGATACTTGTTTAGATACTTCTTCAGACCAGTTGCCATCATTTTGAGCAATTAAATTTGTAATTTTTCGCATTGGATGAGAGCTATTGTCGACAACTGGTTTGCCGTCCAAAGTCGGTATATTTTGCTCTAAATATATTACCGACATTCAAATTCTCTCAAAGTTGCGGTTAAGTTCCCAATCGGTTACTGAACTGTTGAAGCTGTTAAGTTCCTGAACCGCCAAGTTAAGAAAGTGGTCTTTGATCGAATTACCGAATACTCGTTCGGCTATTTCAGATTTTTTAAACATATCTATAGCATCACTTAAATTAGAAGGAATTCTTTCTACGTTCTGAGATACGTAACCGTTTCCTTCGAGTACCTCACTAAGCTCTATTCTGTTTTCAACACCGTACAGTCCAGCTGCGATTGTTGCACTGAGGGCAATGTAGGGATTTGCGTCTGCTCCAGGGATTCGATTTTCTATTCTCATAGAACGTCCCTTTCCGACCAACCGGAACCCGCAGGTTCTATTATCTTTGCCCCATGCTATTGCAGTAGGGGCCCAAGATCCAGGCACGTATCTTTTGTATGAGTTGACAAAAGGAGCATATAAAATAGAAAAGTCTTTCGCACATGCCAACTGTCCGGCAATCCAATATTTACCGATTTCTGATAGTTCGGCTTCATTTTGTGGGTCAGACATCAGAGATTTATTGGTTTTAATATCCCATGCACTTGAATGTATATGACAAGATGACCCCACTTCTGAGGTTGAGTATTTTGCCATGAATGTAACACTTTTATCATTTAAAGCGGCGATCTCTCTTACTCCGTTTTTAAAGATCATATGGTTGTCCGCACAAGTCATAGCTGTATCATAGGTGATATTTATTTCGTGTTGTCCGTTACCAGCCTCTCCTTTTGAAAATTCGATTGGAATCGATGCTAAAAGCATATCGTTTCTTATTTGCCTAATAATCTTTTCTTCTAATGAAGTTTGGAAAATCTGATAGTCCTCGATACCTTTGGAGCGAGCGTTTAAGTCTCTATAGTTTTTATCCCGAGCTGTACTATAGTTTTCGTTAAACATGAAAAACTCCAGTTCTGTACCTGTTTTAATATTGAACCCAAGATCTCTGGCTTTTTCTACCTGTGCTTTTAAAATAGACCGGGGAGCAACCTGAATAAGTTGATCGTTGCTATCGTAACAGTCGCAAATAATTAGTGCGGTGGACTCAAGCCAAGGTATAATTCTGGGAGTTGAAGTGTCACACTTTAGCTTCATATCTCCGTAACCCGTTTCCCAGTTAGTAAATTTAAAACCTTCCAATGGATTCATGTCGACATCCACGGCGATTAAGTAGTCACAAGCTTCTATTCCTTCGTCGATTAGATGTTCTATAAAGTGAGTTCCCACAACTCTCTTGCCTACGGGACGCCCTTGTAGGTCTGGAATTACCACAAGCACTGTATCGATCAGCTTGTCGGTGATATCTCTTCTTAGCTGTTCTAAATCATAAAGCATACAAAAAGTTTATTCTGGTGTGACATAGGCTGCTGTAATTCCGCCGTCAACGAGTAATGATGCTCCTGTAACAAAAGAAGAGTCATCACTGGCTAAAAAAAGTGCTGCTTTTGCTATCTCTTCTGATTTTCCGAACCTTCCCATAGGTATGTGAACTAACCGCCGTTGTCTTCTTTGTTCATCAGACAGAAGTTCTTTAAGGAGGGGAGTTTCTATCGGTCCCGGACAGATTGAGTTGACTCGAATGTTTTTTCTGGCATATTCTACGGCTATTTCTCTAGTTAGCGCTAAAACTCCACCCTTGGAAGCTGTGTATGCCACCTGAGCTGTTGCGGCTCCAACAAAGGACACAAAAGAGGCAACATTTATAATTGAACCACCACCCGATCTCAACATCAGCGGTATGCCGTTTTTGCAACAGAGCCAAAGTCCTTTTAAGTTAATATTCTGAACTTGGTCCCAGGTTGATTCAGGAGTATCCAAAACTCCTCCGTCGTCGCCTGGAAATATTCCAGCACAGTTAAACAGTATATCTAAAGAGCCAAATTTATTTTCCACCGTATCAAACATGGCTTTTACACTTTTGGAATCAGACACATCTACTTCAACTCCGGTGAATCTACCCTCATATTTCGTAGCAATTTGACCAGTTTTTTCTAGGTTGATATCGGCTGCTATGACCTTGGCCCCTTCTTCTAAAAAAAGTTCGACGGCGGAAAATCCAATTCCCGATCCTCCACCAGTAATTACGGCAATTTTGTTACTTAGACGTGACATTACAAAGGCTCTTTTCTATTTAATAGTTTAAACTGAATAACAGTGACAGTTTAATCGCCGAATCCACAGTTAATTTAAAACTTTACAGTTAATTGAATGCTTTACTATCGTGGTAATTTTCTGTACAGTTCTATATTACATTAGAACGGCAGATTAAATTTTATCCGTAATTGTTTACTTTTTTACCTGTAAAGTGGTAAAAATTAAGATGTTGTGGCAATGTCACCACTTGAATGTCATCACTTGTAAGTTGAATTACAATTCAGTTAACTGCTCAAGATAATTTTTTTAAAAGCGTTTTTTAAAAGGTAAATACCTGACGGATTACGTTGCCTGACCTTAGATTATCCAGAGCTGTATTTATTTCTGAAATATCCATTTTGGCTGAAATCATCGAATCTAAATCTAACCTTTTGGCCTGATAAAGTCTTATTAGTCTAAGGAAATCGCGACGAACATTGGCTGATCCATAGTAAGAGCCTATAAACTTCTTCTCTTGAAAAAATAACTCAAAAGCGTTGAACTCAACCATCTGATCCATTCGTCCCGCACCAACTACAACTGCAGTACCACCCCGTCTGACCGAATCGTAAGCACTCCTGATTGTTGCTGGAAGACCTATGCATTCAAATGCATAGTCAGTTCCTTCGCCTTGGGTTACGGAATCTAAAACGGCTTTTAGACCATCGGGCTTAGTTGAATGAGTGGCTCCGAACCGTTTCGCATCTTCTAACTTTGAGTCTTGAGTATCGATTGCGATAATTTCTGCAGCACCAGCTATTTTAGCTCCCTGAATTGCCGAAATGCCTACTCCACCACATCCAAATACAGCAACTGAAGAACCGGGAACTACTTTGGCTGTATTTAGAGCTGCACCAACTCCAGTCATTACCCCACAGCCTATAAGAGCTCCGACTTCATAAGAGATTTCGTTCGGTATTTTAATCGCAGCTTTATCTGGAATAATCATTTCCTCACTGAATGTTCCGTTTCCAGCAAACCCAAATATGTCGGTGTCACCTTCTTTAAAATGAGGAACATAGCCTTGTGATATTAAAAACTGTAGGCACAGATGATATTCTCCCCTGATACAAGCGTTACAGTTACCGCAGGAGGCGTTCCATGCCACTATTACTTTGTCGCCAACGGACACGTTTGTGACGTTTTGTCCGATTTCTATTACATCGCCACAACCTTCATGTCCCAGTACTGCTGGAACTGGTTGCATTATAGTCCCATTCATAGCAGACAGATCGCTATGACAAAGCCCTGCGGATTTAATAGCTATTTTGACTTGGTTTGGTCCGACCTGACCTATTGAAACATCGTCCACTACGTCTAATTTAGTATCTCCGACATTTCTTAAAATTGCTGCTCGCATATTTCCTCCAATGGCTGATTTTATTTAATTTAAAATGATTTCCTTAAGAGTTTAGGCTTAAACGGTTTAGGAAATCAAATTTTTTGATTTTTAATCAAACTTTTTGTATCAGAAGTAGTGGTTCAGATATTTTTGTAAACAAAATAGTGATTTTCGATTGTGAATTAAATTAAGTAAAATTCGAAAAATATTTATGATTGTACTCGACCAGCTAAGTAGCTAGTCTTGAGGTTAGCAATGCCATGTGTACTAACGGTTGAATCTAAAAACTTACAAACAACTTATTAATAGCAATTGAAAAACATTGAACTATGTGATTTTTTTTATGTGATTTTTTATTGAGTATTGACAGTCATCTCGTATTGCTACTAGTGAACTTCTCGTTTAAGTTGAAGGTTTTGACTAATATATTTTCATACTGGCAATTGTTAGCTTATTCTAAAAAGTATTTACATACTTAATTTACATTTTATTGAATTTACTTTTTTTAAAGCTGAATCACATTCGATTTAAGGTATGTAGTGATACGCTCCACTAAAGGTTTGGTTTGTAAATGCAAAAAAGTTTGCAGACGCACGCAGTGAACCGTTTTTAATGTTGTAATGCAACTAAAATTTAAAAGTATGAACTACAAATAGCTGGTTGATATAATTATGATATGGAACTTCCTGATCCTCTGGGATTAAACGAGCTGTCTAAAGAGCTTAAAAAAGCAATTTCAGCAATAGGTGAAATACCAAAGTTGGTTGATTCTTTGGACAGTCTGAGTGAACTGACAGCATCAACCAAGCAGATTGCTTCGCTTGAATCTTCTGTCAAATCAATTGCCAATCTTGTTCCGACCCTGGAGGGACTTTCGAAACTCGATAAAACATTAGAAGATCTGGCAAAAGTTGCTCCAGCTCTGGAAAAACTGTCTGGATACGATCAGCTATTTGAAAAGTTGGTTGAAGTATTGATGCCCTTAGGAGCTTTGGTGGATCTAATTCCAACTCTTGAGTCTCTACAACAAACTACAAGTTCGCTTGAAGTCACCATTAAGGCATTGGCGGATACTTTTTTGCCACTTGCTGGAACAACTCAAAGAGTTGGACGGGTGGTCGACAAATTTGCAAATAGAAAAAATAAACCTGACGGTGTGTACGATTAGATTCTTACGGATATATCGTTGCCACGTACGTTAAAAATATTAGTTATATATAGTAGCTGTATATAGTAGATGAAACTAACTTAAATCGGCTTTAATAAGATTACTTTCTGTTGGTTTGAAAACAATCTTTAATAACCGTAGATTTATCATAAGCTTACGTTAGTAAGTGAATAGCTACTGGAGACAAGATAAAGCTTGAAGCGGGATTGCTGTTTATGATTAACGTAGGTATCCATATGGTTTCAAGTCATAAGTCTAAGATACACTTTATTTCAAAATTATTTGAAATGTCACAGCTAAAGGTGTCAAACTAATTATTCTTATTCCAATTATTCTTAATACAAATATTCTCAATACAATGGAGTCGCTTAGATAAGCTCAATTTTTATATTT
>JAJYVQ010000128.1 GCA_021791915.1 Actinomycetes bacterium
ATTTAGATCGTGACCTATTTTAAAATTAAAGATAGCTTAACTTCAATAGGAAAGTAATCAATAAGAATGTAATCAATAAGAAAGTAATTTAGTTAAACATTACTACCAGTTAATTCCATCGGCTTGATGTAAGAAAGATCTGCGAGAAAAAAATATAGTAAGTTCTAGTTTTAGAGTGTAAAAGTGTAATCAAAGGACGGAAATCTTCTAACTGTTAAGATGTTAACTGCGTATTTTAATTAGATGTAGTTTTACAGTTCTAAAATAAATTTGTTTAACGAGGTTCAAATGACTTTGCCTATATATCAGGTAAAATCTGATTTTTTTAAAACACTGGGACATCCAGCAAGGGTGAGAATTCTGGAAGTTTTGAACGATGGAGAACATTCGGTCAGCGAAATGATTCCCAAAGTTGGAATCGAAGCTTCACATTTATCTCATCAACTGGCAATTCTTAGAAAAGCAAATATAGTACAAACCCGTAAAGTAGCTGCTACTGTTTATTATTCAGTCGTTGACGCAAAGATTTTTGATCTTTTAGATATATCTAAGGATATTCTGACGTCTTCGCTTCAGGGATTTTCAGAATTATTAGCTGAACTTGGCAGGCTGGACTCCAACATTTCAAATTAGGATTTTGGACTGTTTGTTTCTTAAGGTTTATGTTGTAATTGGTTTAAATCCGATTAGTTCTTTACTTTATGATAGGTTTAGAAGACATGGGTTCAAGGGATTAGTCAAGGTAATTAAAATTACAAGTCATTTCCAGAATAAGACAAATTGAAGCTTTTGTTTGCAAGTGGAAAGTCAGGTATTATCGTATCTTTTAAAGCAACCGAGAGTGCGGGCCAGTTTAAAAAGGATGGATCTACTATTTTATAGCGCTTAATAGTATTGTTACTGTCTAATTCAATTCTGCTTACTACTGTGCCTCTAAAACCTTCTACAATACCGAATCCGCATCTTACAAAATCTTTCGTAGTGCCACTGTCGTAGGCTACAGTAACTTTGTTTGCTACCTCAGGGTTGTTTATAAAATTGAGGCTTTCAAACACCTCTTCAACCCGAACACGATATCTTGAATATACGTCCCCACTTTGTTCAGTTATTGGTGAGATACCGGGAGTTTTTATTACAAAGGGATTTTCATATCTGGAATCAACTGATAGCGACGAAGCTCGTGCGACTACTCCTAACACATTGAGATCTTTTGCTTCAGTAGCGCTTAATTTGGCGGTGCCTACAAATCGATCCAATATATTTGAATTTTGGTCTATTAAGTTAATGAGCTTTGAGAACTGTTCAGTCAGTTTTTTTATCTGATTAGAATCTACTTCGTAGTTGGTAGATTTTTGTTGATACTTAATACCGCCTCTTAACAGTCTATGGCCGGTAATCTGTAAGTTTAGGTTCAGCAGTTCTTCTTTTAGGATTTGGGCATATGAGTTAGCCATTGAATAGCCAACATCGTTACACATAGCTCCGATATCTGTTATATGGTTATAGATTCGCTCTAATTCTAATAGTTGAGCTCTACCAACTAAGACATCGCTATCTACTTTGGAATTTAGGCAGTCTTCTAATGCAAGCATGAAAGCCAAAGAATGGGCAACCGCACTGTCTCCAGATATCAGTTCAGAAAGTTTTAATCCTTCTTGAATAGTCTTCCCCTCGAAGAGTTTTTCAATTCCCTTATGTAAGTACCAAAGTCTTGCTTTCATTTTTACAATAGTTTCACCTACTACAGAAAAGCGAAAGTGTCCGGGTTCAATTAAACCAGCATGAATGGGACCCACTGGAACCTCAAATATACCATCACCTTCGACTGATACAAAAGGAAATTCATACGGTCCGCAAGTTGTCGACGGTTTTTCGGAAGCACCGAAAGCCATCGGATGCCAATCAGCTGGCCAATTTCCATGAAAGACCAGAGGTCGTAGAAATGGGTGATTTAGCGGTAAAATACCAAATAAGTCATAAAATTCGCGTTCAAATCTACTAGCACTAAATGATATTGCGCCTAAAGAAGGTACTTGTCTGTTTGATTTGTCAATAGATACAATAAGTTCTTTTCTTATGTCAGGATTTCCCTTTAAAAAAAAGTAAGAGATGTAACATTGGTCTTTATAATCTTGAGCTGATATCAATGCAATCCTAAAGCCCTGGTCAAAAAGGGCTTTACTTTGTTCTATTAGTTCACTGGCTGCTACTTGTTTTTGAATGAAGCAGTCTGAATCTACACTTTTAGGTTTGCTAGTTTGATGCATATCAGTAAACAGTGTTTTTAATCCAACATTTAACCAGTAATTACTTTGGCAGCTGACATAAGGAGGCTCTGAAGTGGGAATGAAACTGTTCCTATTACTGCACTTATCATTAATCCAATGATTAAAGAACCAGAAGTAATGCGGGAGGATTTTATACGAGACGCAAGCGGAAAAGGTTTATGGTCTTTTGAATGTTTGTTTGATTTATCTGCAATGAGAATGTGTCTGGAATGATTGATTACTACGGCAAATATTACTGCCATTAGTATTAAAGTAGTTGCCACAACCCAACCTAAGCCAACAGTTGCTTCAGATTTCATCATAGTGAATTCACTTATAAAAAGGCTAAAGGGAGGGAGCCCTAAAAGTGCCAATAGTCCAAATCCAAAGATACCACCTAGAATAGGTCTAGAAGATAGCAACGATTTAAGCTTAGATATCTCAGTTGTCCCTTCAGTTATGGCTACTTCTCCAGATACAAGAAATAGTATTGCTTTGACCAAGCCGTGACCCAAAATATGTAAAAGTACTGCCGCTATAGCTAGTTGAGTACCAGCAGCGGCACCTAGTGCAATTAATGCCATATGTTCTATGCTGTGGTAGGCAAGCATTCGTTTTATCTCTTTTTGAGTGATTAATAAAGACGATGCCAATAACAGTGATAATAAACCTATAACTATTAAAAGATCTTCAGAAAACCATCGCCCTAATGTTATGTCGGCTATAGCTTTAAATCTTAGAATTGCATAAAATGCTACAGTTATAAGCACCCCTGACATAAGGGCAGAAATCGGTGCTGGAGCCTGAGAGTGTGCATCTGGTAGCCAGCTGTGAAGTGGCACTAATCCTGCCTTTGTGCCGTAACCAAGTAATATGAACCCGAATGCGAATTTAACAATTTTGGGGTTAAGTTGTTTAGCATGCTGAATAAGAAAAGTCCAGTTGAGAGAAATCGAGTTGCCATTTGATGTATGTCCTAAGAGGTGTGTTTCGGCAAAATAAAAAAATATGGTGCCGATAAATGCCAGACCGACACCTACAGAACATATAGTGATGTACTTCCAAGAAGCCTCAAGTGCTTTACGGTTACCGCGGTAACCAACAAGAAACGTAGTAGCAATTGTTGTGGCTTCGATTGCAATCCACATTAGACCGACACTTGAAGATAATACAGCAATAAGCATTGCAAAAATAAACAGTTGTGTTAGTGCGACATAATGTGAAGCTTTCGACAAAGATGTCTTTTTCTTTAGTAATTCATAAGATAGAAATCGCACCGAAAAAACAGAAGATAGAGCGGAGATAAGTTCTATAACTAAAGCCATAAATGAGCTGAGGGAGTCTGCATAAAAGGTGGAATGAAATGAAGTAACTGGACCGTTGTGAAAAACTTTTTCTGCCAAAACTATACTGAGAATTAACCCAATAACATTAGTTACACTTAAGATAATTCCTACAGTTTTCGTCCATTTGAAAATAAGGGCACAAACTACTCCAAAAAGTGACACAAATAAAATTAAATTAATTAGCATTAGTCATGTAACCCTTTCATCTCTGCCAAATCTATATTTCCAAATTCTTTATGTATGGTAGTTGCAAGCACCCGCAAGACAACTATTACTAGCAATAGGTCAAACGATTCTCCGAATTCAACCATTAGAGGAAGACCTGACAATATCAGCAAAGAAATTAGCGAAATTCCATTCTCGAAAACTATCAGTCCAACTATCTGAGAAATAACTTGCCTTCGGGTTATGATAATAAACAGTCCGACCAACAAAGTAGCAAATCCTAATGGTGCGAGCTTGGTTATCGGTGTGCTTGACACATAAGGTAGACGACCTATTGCGAAAAACGGTATTGCTATAAAGATTGAAGCATAGACCATCGAAGCAGTTGTATTTATAAGTGGTTCAGTATCTCGTTTCGAACCAGAATTTGTGTATATTTTAAACATCAAGTAGGGGAATATAAAACCCTTTAATATCAAAGTTTCAATCCCCACTTGTCCTAAAGCCAAGTTGTGTTTTGACAATGCTTCTAGGATACCCACAGCGCTTAGGGTGATTCCCTGTAGACTAACCGCATACACCATTGCCTTTATGTCTTTTCTCCATAAAATGATTACGGCAAACAGAAGAACTGATCCTGCGGATAAATAAGTAAGTGGATAAAGTCCCATAACTACCTTATGTGACAATCTCGGTTACAACTGCTAACGTCGCTAAGACGAATGCTCCAGCCAAAAGTTCTGGAACTCGAAATAGCCGTAACTTAGCTTGCGTAGTTTCAAACAGTGCAACTATTGTGCTTACTAGTACTAATTTAAGTGCCATTAACCCACTACTGACAACTAATAGAATCCAGCTATTGCTTGCATCAATACCTATTGGGATAAACAAATTTAGAACTATACAGATTAGAAGTGTAAAGCGCATATACTCACTTAGCTTTACTAAAGCTAGATTTTCACCAGAGCTTTCTAATATCATTGCTTCATATATCATGGTCAGTTCTAAATGTGTGGCTGGATTGTCAACAGGAATACGGCCAGCTTCAGCAAAGATTACAATCAAAAGTGCAATAATGGCTAGCAAATGAGCAGGACTTAAAAGCCAGGAAGTATGATGTAAATTTGTTGAAACTATTATTGGCAGATTAGTTGACTTTGCTTGAAGAGACAGTGCTGCAATTGAAACCAATAAAGCGGGTTCAGAAAAAGAAGAAATTGTCATTGCCCGACTAGATCCCATTCCACCAAATGCAGTTCCAGCATCCAATCCTAAAAGTGCCACTGACATCGAACCAATTAGCAGTATAAAAACTATTACAAAAAGGTCTCCTGAGTTGTTAAAGAGCTCCTTTGTAGATAAAATTGGCGATATAACTATCACAACTACCGTAGAGGCAATCATAATTAAGGGTGCAGCGGTAAAAATAAAAGTTGAACTGTTCGAACGAAGTGTTTCTTTTTTGAACAATTTTCGTAAATCGTAAAACGATTGGAATATGGAAGGTCCGACTCGACGCTCGGCTCTTGATTTTACTTTAATCATTATCCCGTTTAATAGAGGAGCCAAAAGTAAAATAAATGCTATTTGTATAATTGAAATGGTAAAACTATATAGAGTCATATTCATTGTATAAAGGTAAAGTTCATAGAGATCGCCAAAAGATATAGTCCAGTCTGAAAACCTTACGTTAAAAATACCAATAATGCGATTACTGCGATAAATCCAAATGCTATATAACGGTGAGTACTTCCATTTTGTATTTTTGATGTGAAGTTTCCCCAAAAAATGATGAATCGTTTTATCGGCTGGTATAAAAGGCGTTCTACGCTGTCGTGGAAGTGGTAGGTGTATTTAACGCTTTTAACGTAGTACTTTGATTCTTCGCTCGGTGTTGAAGTTATGTCATGGTCTGGCCTTATAACATCTTCAAATACCTTTAGAAGTGGTCCAGCAAAAGAGGTGGCTGTATACTGTGTTTTGGAATTTGCGTAGTTAGATCCACACCCCCATGAGTTGGCAGTTCTAATTCTACGGGTATTATAAAGCTGTGAAATACCGATCACTAGTGCTACAACTATGATAAAAACACAAAGCAGAATCAGAGGTTGCACGTTTGACGTCATCTTAGTAATGTCGATAGACCCCAGACTATTAGATACCTTAAGTGAACTATTTGCAAATATCAGTCTTGAAGGTTTGAGCAAAACTTCTAAGCTTAGGTTTGGAAAGATTCCGATCAACAAACAACTCAGAGCTAATATCAATGACCCAGCTACCATAGTTTTAGGGATTTTGTCTTTAGATAGATCTTGGTCTGATCGATTGATTCCAAGTAGACTAATTCCAGCAGTTTTTACAAATGCTGTTGCAGTAAGACCACCTGCAAGTGCAAAACCTGATAATCCTAGTAATGCAGCGATGCTGTTGATGCCCGTTAAATTAGATATTGCTTTAAAGAGCCCTTCAAAGAGTATAAATTCACTTGAAAAACCAGAAAATGGAGGAATTGCGCTTATCGAGGCGACTCCTATTAACATACAGATCGATATTGCTGGAAGTTTTCTTAACAGACCACCAAGTTTGTCTATGTTAAAAGTATTAGTAGAAAAGTGGATGGCTCCTGCCGTCAAAAAAAGTAATCCTTTGAAAATAGAATGCGCTAAAAGCTGAAATAAAACTCCAATAATCATTAAAGTCGCAATGTTAGTGTGACCTGAATTTACCAAAAGTCCTGACACACCTATTCCAACTACCATCAAACCGACATTGTCAACTGTAGAATATGCCAGAAGTTGCTTTAGATCAGAATTGATAGCGCATTGAAGTGATCCATAGATAGCAGTAACTGCACCAGTTGCGACAACTACAATCCACCACCAGTTTGAACTATTGTGAAGTAGCATTAAATTGAATCTGAGCAGTCCGTAAATCCCAAGATTTATCATTGCTCCCGACATTACTGCCG
>JAJYVQ010000129.1 GCA_021791915.1 Actinomycetes bacterium
ACGCTAAAGAAATAACCAAGAAATTGTCCAGGTACGTATTGCTAGCAGGTCGAATGCGAGATGTCGTATCAGCTTTAGATGAAATTGCAGCAGAAATTTCACGAGAGCGAGGGCGGAGAATCGCTGAAGTGAGAACTGCAGTTGAATTGACTACAGAGCAGAAAGAAAAACTGATACAGAATCTAACTCAATCCGAACAGATTCCCATTGAACTTAGAGTGGTAGTTGAACCGGAATTGATTGCAGGTATCGTTTTAACAGTGGGTAACAAAATGCTGGATACAAGTTTCAGAAGTAAATTTAGCGAGATGTCTCAGGAACTGTACGACGCCGTTTGAAATATTACCAAAAATTAGGGAATTCAGTTTAAGATTTTAAAGAAATAATGTAGCGGAGAAATAAATGGAAGAATTTGCAATTAAACCTGAAGAAGTTGCGGCAGCAATCAAAAGAAATATCGAAGGATTCAAGCCGGACAGTTCCATTGAACAGATAGGTAGGATAACAGAAATTGGAGATGGAATTGCTAGGGTGAGCGGTTTGCCGAATGCTTCGGTTAATGAACTGCTTGAGTTTGAAGGCGGTGCGTTGGGACTTGCCTTAAACTTGGATGAAAGTACGATAGGTGCTGTTATTTTAGGTGATGACTCGGAATTGGAAGAAGATCAGGTGGTTAAAGCTACTGGAAAGATTTTGTCAGTGCCAGTAGGCGACGGACTTTTGGGTAGAGTGGTGAACGCATTGGGTGAACCAATCGATGGAAAAGGGTCTATTGGTAATCTGCAACTAAGAAGACTTGAAGTCCAGGCCCCAGGCATTGTTTCGAGACAGCCCGTGAGCGAACCGCTTCAGACAGGTATCAAAGCAATCGATTCAATGACTCCGATTGGGAGAGGCCAGAGAGAACTTATAATCGGAGACCGAAAGACTGGTAAGACTTCAGTGGCACTGGATACAATTATCAATCAGAAGGGTGAAAATGTAAAGTGTATTTACGTTGCTATAGGTCAGAAAGGATCCACTGTAGCTCAGGCTGTAGCGACATTGGAAAGTTTTGGGGCAATGGATTACACGGTTGTAGTTTCTGCACCAGCTTCCGAGTCTGCCCCATTTAAATACCTAGCTCCTTATGCTGGTTGTGCTATGGGTCAGCACTGGATGGAAAATGGCGAACATGCTCTGATAGTTTACGATGACTTATCTAAGCAAGCAGATGCTTACAGGCAGTTATCTTTACTGCTGAGGAGACCCCCAGGTCGTGAAGCATATCCCGGCGACGTATTCTATCTGCATTCTAGACTGCTAGAGCGGGCAGCAAAATTGTCAGACGAAAAAGGCGGAGGTTCTTTAACCGCACTTCCCATTATTGAAACTAAAGCAGGCGACGTCTCAGCTTACATTCCTACAAACGTAATATCGATTACAGACGGTCAGGTCTACCTTGAATCTGACTTATTCTATGCTGGGGTAAGACCAGCAATTAATGTGGGTATTTCAGTGTCTAGGGTAGGAGGGGCAGCTCAAACTAAAGCAATGAAAGAAGTTTCTGGAACTTTGAAAATAGATTTGGCACAGTTTAGGGAACTTGAAGCTTTCGCTACATTTGGATCCGAGTTGGATAAAGTATCTCAGGCCCAGTTAGATCGAGGATACCGATTGATCGAACTGCTAAAGCAACCTTTGCACGAGCCAATGTCTTTTGAAGAACAGGTTGTAGTAATCTATGCGGGTACCAAAGGATATGTCGACGATATTCCTGTTTCAGAAGTCAGACGATTTGAATCAGAACTTAGAGATTTTATGCGAACCAAAAATTCATCGCTTCTAAAAGATATAAAAGAATCAAAGAAGTTGAATGACGAGAAGAAGCTTATCTCGGCGATTGAAGACTTTAAAAACAGTTTTGATAGTTCGGTTAGTAAGTAAATAAATGGGAAAACTTTAAATGGGTGCAGGACAAGAACGCGCTCTTAGACAGCGAATTAAAAGCGTCGAGGCAACAAAGAAAATAACACGTGCGATGGAACTAATCGCAGCGAGTCAGATTTCAAAAGCTCAGAGTAGGATTGCAACTTCAAAACCCTACCAGCATGCTATTTCGCAAGCACTAGCTGAGATTTCAGCTGAGCTTGGCTACGGCAATAACTCTTTGATGGGTGATATTGAAAATCCGGCCAAAGTTTTAATTTTAGCGATAGTTTCTGACAGGGGCCTCTGTGGAGGTTATAACAACACCATTCTTAGAACAACCGAAAAAGTATATAGGAACTATATCGATAAAGGTGCCGAAGTTGTTTTAACAACAGTGGGGAAAAAAGCACAGGGATATTTTAAATTTAGGAATATTCCAGTTGAAAATTCTCACATTGGCATGACGGATAAACCGAAATTTGCAGATGCGATGGAAGTGGGTGCATCATTTATGGCACCGATTTTAGAGGGGGGATTGGAAGACATTAATATTAAAGCCGAAATAATTTCTACAAGATTTAAGTCGCCGGGGACTCAGATCGCCGAGAGATTTCAGCTATTCCCGATTCCAGAAGATGAACCTGATCTAGAAGAGGCAAAATCTGAAATTAGAGCACTGCCTGAAGTCGAACCCGAAGCTCCTATCCTCCTAAAAGAGTTGTTGCCTCAATATATTGAAACCGCCATTTTTGCCGCCCTTTTAGAAGCTTCTGCATCCGAACATACCGCTAGACAAAGGGCAATGTCAGCGGCGACTGAAAACGCCGAAGAACTGATTACTACCTATATTAGGGAGATGAACAGGGTGAGACAAGAGGCAATTACGACTGAAATAATGGAGATTGTTGGCGGAGCTGAAGCTCTTAAGAATTCAAACTAAATATAATCAAGGAGAAATATAATAAGATGACTACCCTAATTGAAGAAAAAACGAATCTGCCTAGCGGACGAGTAGTTGCAATTACTGGTCCGGTAATTGATGTGGAGTTTCCGCCCCATGGTTTGCCAGAAATTAATAACGCTTTGACTTTAGATATCGAACTTGAAGGTATAAAACAGACAATAACAGCTGAAGTTGCTCAGCAAATCGGCGAAGGTCGAATTAGGGCAATATGTTTGAAACCTACTGACGGACTTTCGAGGGGAACTACAGTCACCAATACTGGGAAAGGGATATCCGTTCCAGTTGGTGAGGCTGTTCTAGGTCATGTATTCAACGTTATTGGCGAGTCTTTGGATGTCGACAAAGTTGACGGCATAACCGAAAGGTGGGAGATACACAGGGATGCTCCTCCGTTTGATGCGTTGGAACCAAAGGCTCAGATGTTTGAAACGGGGATTAAAGTTATCGATTTGCTTGAGCCTTATGTTCAAGGAGGGAAGATTGGGCTGTTCGGAGGTGCTGGAGTTGGCAAAACTGTTTTGATTATGGAGATGATAAATCGGGTAGCTAAACAGCATGGTGGGGTGTCAGTATTTGCGGGAGTTGGAGAAAGAACTCGTGAAGGTACCGATCTCTGGTTGGAAATGCAAGAGTCAGGAGTAATTGACAAAGCCGCTTTAGTTTATGGTCAGATGGATGAGCCTCCAGGAGTAAGACTTAGAGTAGCCTTGGCGGCTTTGACGATGGCAGAGTATTTTAGAGATGTACAAGGACAGGACGTGCTGTTGTTTGTGGACAACATTTTTAGATTTGTCCAGGCTGGTTCCGAGGTTTCAACTCTTTTGGGGCGCATGCCTTCTGCTGTCGGTTATCAGCCTACGTTAGCTGATGAAATGGGGCAGCTTCAGGAAAGAATTACCTCAACTCGTGGAAAGTCTATTACCTCTTTGCAGGCAGTGTATGTTCCCGCTGATGACTATACTGATCCAGCGCCATTTACGACATTTACTCACTTGGATGCGACCACCGAACTTTCAAGGCAGATAGCTTCATTGGGTATCTATCCAGCGGTTGATCCACTTGCTTCGACATCAAACATATTAGCCCCCGAAATTGTAGGACAGCGACACTATGAAGTTGCCAGAAGGGTTCAAGAGGTACTTCAGAGGGCTAAACAGTTGCAAGACATTATTGCAATTTTGGGTATGGATGAACTGTCTGAAGAAGATAGGATTGCAGTCAACAGAGCAAGAAAGATTCAAAGATTCTTATCGCAGCCGTTTTTTGTCGGCGAGGTGTTTACCAATATACCTGGTGTGTACGTTCCGATTGATGAGACTATCGAGTCTTTTGAGTCGTTGGTTAACGGTGATTTAGATCATGTACCCGAGCAGGCTTTCTTAAATGTAGGTGGTGCAGAAGATGTTCTTAAAAAGGCTAAAGAATTGGAATCACAGGTAGGAAATAGTTAGTGGCAAAAAATTTTCCAGTAGAAATCATAACGGCTGAAAAGCTGGTTTATTCTGGTGAAGCAACAGTAGTCTTTGCCAAAACTACATTGGGCGATATCGGGTTTATGGCAGGTCACATACCGTATGTTGGTGCGCTTTCAATCGCACCTATTAAAATTGTGGAACCTGACGGGGAAGCCAAAATGTTTGCCGTGCACGGTGGAATAATTCATATTGATGAGAATTCAAAATTAGAAATTGCTGCAAGAGTAGCTGAGTCTGTTGAAGATATAGATATAGAGCAAGCAAAAAGATTGTTGGAAAATCCAGATGCCGAAGAAGGTGCTATCAAAAGTGCACAGTTGAGGGTTGAACTGTCTTCATAGGTTAAACTTCATTGGTTACAATTTGTAGATTACAATTTGTAGGTTACTTTCAGATTTTAATATGCTTAATTGGTTATTTTGCAAGTGATATACTGAATCAGTAAAGAATAGTTATTATTTTTTAAAATGGGTAGACGAGCAGGATTAAATGTAGAACACACGAGAGAGAAGCTTTTGGAAGCTGCGAAGTCGGTTTTTATTCAGGACGGATTTGATGGGGCAAAGGTAAGTAAGATTGCAAAAGAAGCTGGACTTACCACTGGTGCAATCTACTCTCAGTACTCTACTAAGTCTGAACTTCTTGTTGAAACTATTAAAAAAAACGCTTCCTCTGAACTCTCGAAACTTTTAGACGAGCTTCCAGGAGACACTCTTATCGATTTTTTAAAGCTTGCTGGTAATCAACTTCCTTATAGAGACCGGCAGACCGGGGTGCTACTGCTTCAGGCGTTTCAGGCAGCTACGTTGGACGAAACCGTATATATACATTTGAGAGATCATATTTTAGATCGGGAACAACTTTTGCGTAACGCACTTGAGAAAGCTAAAGAAAACGGACAACTTAGAGATTTGGACGAAGATGCACTCTGTAGATTTATGGTAATGCTTTCATTGGGATCATTGCTGACAAAGGTACTGGATCTGCCAGATCCCAAGCAAACTGAATGGAACGAACTTTTAAACTTAATAATTGCTGTATTAGGAAATGATGGAGGACAAAAATGACAGTAGAACCGATATCGGTTGAATCACTTGTGATTGATAGAGACCAGGTAGATGAAATTGAGCATCTGATAAAGTCAGAGCTAAATACACTTTTTACATGGGACTATAAAAGAAGTAGACCGGCTTTAGTAAAACTTTACGAGAAGGCTAAGACATCACAGTGGAACGCAACAACTGACTTGTCATGGGATACACAGGTCGACCCAATTAAACAGGCCGAAGAACTTTCTTCTAGCATTGAAAGATTTAATCACCTAAGACAACTTGATGATTCTCCAGTCTACAAATGGAAAGACAAAGAGTGGACACAGTTTTCTTTGGAAATGCAGGCTTGGTCGCTTTCACAGTTCTTGCATGGAGAACAGGGCGCATTAATATGTACTGGACAAATTACTACAACTGTACCTTGGATCGACGCCAAATACTATGCTGCAACCCAAGTAATAGATGAAGCCCGACATGTGGAAGTCTTTGCACGATATTTGACTGAAAAATTAGAAAATATGTATCCTCTCAATCCTCAGTTGGGAGCACTTTTGGACAATATCATCGAAGATTCTAGATGGGACATAACTTATCTGGGTATGCAGATTATGGTTGAAGGCTTGGCCTTGGCTGCATTCGGTTTCATGCACATGCTAACTCAAGAACCGCTACTTAAGAAGCTTTTAAGATACGTGATGAGCGATGAGGCAAGACATGTTGCATTTGGCGTATTGTCGCTTCAGGAATATTATGCTTCGCTAAACTCGTCTGAGATAAGACTCAGGCAGGAGTTTGCTTATGAAGCAGCTGTTCGAATGAAGAATAGATTTTTTGCCCAAGACGTATGGGAAAGACTTGGAGTAGATCCAAAGAAGGTTGCTGCATTTTTACTTGAGCACCCTGACCCTGGAGAAAACATTTTTCAAAATATCCTTTTTTCAAAAATAGTTCCAAACTGCAGGAAACTTGGCATTTTAGACGCAGGCGATGGATGGTTGAGAGAAAAATTTACCGAACTCGGTATTATACAGTTTGAAACATGGACAGATACCACTGAAGAGTATTCGAGTTTGGATATGGTCGATGCTGACAGAAATGCTTAAAAACATAACTTTGATTACAACATACAACTATATGAGCACTAATTTTGCTGAAATCAGTTGCATTAAACCAACTATAATAAACCAACTATAATAAACCAGTTATATTAAAACAGTTATATTAAACAGAGAGATCTAAAATATTAGCCACTTCCCCAAAGTTAGCGATTAAATTTGTTAGGTCAATTTGATTATTTTTGATTTACTTAAATAATTGTTTTTTCATCAAAATAAATGAT
>JAJYVQ010000130.1 GCA_021791915.1 Actinomycetes bacterium
CCACCAGGCGCCAATTGTTTCGATCTACGGTGGTATGATACTCTTGGGCTCGTTGCTCCATAATTGACCAGTGAGTAGATAATGCATCGAAACCTCCGAGCGTAGTAGCACCGATCGAGAGCAAACCTAGACCAAATCTGCCAGCAGCCCTAGGTCCAGCGGGGGAGACCTGAGCGGCAACTGCCATTTCTATTGATTTTGAATAACTTTTAAGTTGCAGACGAGCATTTTTAAGAACAAACCAGTCTGTCTCCATGGTAATTGGTTCTTCACCATTAATTAACATAGTTATGGCTTCAAGTGATTGTTCCATCATAAATCTTTGTGAATTAGGATTAATTCCGAGCATAAATGCATCAGAAGGTAAAGCACCGGGACCGACACCTAACATTATGCGACCTCTAGTAAGGTTATCCAAAAAGACGATTCTATCGGCTACAATAAAGGGATTGTGATAGGGGAGTGACACTACACCTGTGCCCAATCGAATTGATCTAGTGCGCTGGGATGCAGCTGCAATAAAAACTTCAGGAGACCCGATAATTTCATAACCTGCGCTGTGATGTTCCCCAATCCACGCTTCTTCAAATCCTAAACCATCTAAATGTTCTATTAACTGTAAGTCAGACTCTATTGCAAGAGCAGGATTTTGCCCTACTGGATGAAATGGTGCTAGAAAAATTCCAAAGTTCATAGTATCCTTACTTGGAAAATATAGTAGTGCTAATTAAACACTAAGGTTCTAGGAAAACGCAGATACTATTTTGGTCTTCGTTAACTTATCGTGTATTGCCATTCCATCTTTTGCCCAAAGTGGCATAAATGAATTCACTATCCCTACAAGTGCAATTAATTTGAGAAGTCCAAACGGAAATTGAAGAAATATAAATAGTAAGTAGAAAATAGCCATCCTTAATGCTGCAAACAGAAGAGTAGGAGCTTGATTTGTACCCTCTTGGACTACTCTTATTTTTAATGCTCGCTTTCCTACGGATCCACGCGTTGCAGAATCCATTAAACCGTAGTACAAACAACTCAGCAGTAGAACGATTACTCCTATTACAAATGAAGCAGCGTAAAAGGAACTACTTGTCTTATAATAATAGCTGTGATTTGTTTGGACAACAGTAGCAGTAGCAGACGGGAAAAACATAGCCCTAAGGATTCCGTCGACTATTAATTGGGGTATGACTAAAATTAGCGCATCTATCAAAAATGCGCCGATTCGGCGTCCCCATAAACTTGCTCCAGTGGAGGGTCCACCAGGGGAGAAACTTCCGTATGGTACTCCAGATCCATACATTGGATTTGGTTGAGAGTAATAAGATGGTGCTGGTTGCCCCTGTTGAGGTATTCCACCCTGATATGGAGGTTGTTGTTGATATGGAGGTTGTTGTTGATATGGTGACTGCTGTTGATTTGGAGGTTGTTGTGTTGGATATTGCTGATACTGATTATATTGTGGACCACCTTGCTGGTATTGACCTGGAACATCTCCCTGCGGTTGCTGATAAGGATTTACGTTTTGATTAGGGTTATTATAGGGAGGAGGATAGGGTGTAGGGGGAGTGTTTTGAGGTGGAAGTTGATAATCAGGAATATTGGGATCATTATTAGAATTGTCATTATTAGTCATTATTCAAACCTTTCTTAAACTATTTAATTCTTTTCTTACTTACTGTATACATTAAAACATATCAGGATACTTTTTAGCTATCCATTTATACATCGGCTGAAAATTAAACCAACCGGCTTGAGAAGAACCGACCTGGGTGTAAGTTAATTCTGCAATATCATTGGGTATCCTTAAGGGCTTACCACAACTGTCTGCAAGCATCTGCGCTTTACATGCTCGCTCAAGTGAGATGAACCACCAAAGAGCTTCATCAACTGTTTTACCGACGGTAAGTAAACCGTGATTTTGAAGGATACAGGCTTTATTTTCGCCTAGTGCAAATGCAATCTGCTTCCCCTCTTCTTCATTCAAAGCTACTCCGTTGTATTCTGTATAGATAGCATGATCCTTATAAAATGCACAAGAGTCTTGGCTAATTGGGTCCAAAAATACACCCAAGCTCGAAAATGCCTTTCCATACATAGAATGGCTGTGAGCTGCGGCTACAATTTCAGGTCGAAGTTGATGAATAGCTGAATGAATCACAAATGCTGCTCTGTTAACATTATGAATACCTTCGACTACTTCACCTTGAGTATTTACCAGAACTAGTGATTCAACGGTTACGTCACTGAAATGAACTCCATAGGGGTTCACCCAGAAATGATCAGTCTTAATTGGATCTCTAGCGGAAATATGCCCAGCAATACCTTCATCAAAACCAAATTCGCCGAAAAGCCTACAACCTGCAACTAGGTGTTGTTTTCTATAAATCCGTTCTTCCTCTAAAGTATCAAATTTTGGGATATCCCACATATTAGAAGGCATTATTACAGTATACTATCAAATGAAATTAATACACAAGTATTAATTTCATCTACTAAGAAACTATTAATGCTCCGATATAACCAGATCTTTTATAAATAGACCTCTGTTACAGTAAGTGAGGGTTTTTAATAAAAATTACAATATTGCTAACATTTAATAATGAGCGAGAGTATCTTTAGTCCTAAGTATAAAAAAACCTCACTTGTATGTATATTATTGACTTGTGTTCTCTGGATACTCGCAGTGCTAGTCACAGGTGTAAATAATGAAACAACGTGTAGTTTTTATGGTAGTTTTCGCTTGTCTTTTTCTTTAATTGCCATTGCTCAGGCAACCGCAATTGTTCCCTATGCCATGCAAGTTGTAGTTTACCTTAAAAGATCTACAACCAAAACAAGGATACTAAAATCAGTAGGTTTAATGCTGTTGGTAGTGGTCATTACTTCTTTACTTTCTGCAATGTGTATGTTTGCAGTGTTTGTTAAGTCGTTTTGTTTTACATTTTAATTCGGGTAAGTTAATAAATAAGCTAATTTTGACGTACTAAATTAGCAACCGAAAGAAATCCGCAAAATTAAGTTACTTGACATAAGATATATTCTCGGCGGTTTATCTCATGCCGTAGGTTTTACCCTGGATTGACTCCAAGTACAACAGGCACTATGTATTCAAACCCACCACTGTATATTGACAGATTCACGCTGGTATTAGGCTGAAGTGTATCTATTAAGTTAACGAGGCTTTGAGCCGAAGTTATGGTAGTAGAGTTTACTGCAACAATAACATCTCCTATTTGAATGCCTGCTTGGGCAGCAGGTGAATTCGCCACAACTGATTCCACCACAGCCCCAGAAATCGGAATGGGCCCAATGCCGTAGTATGACCGTGCAACTTGGGTCAAGTCACCAATCGTTACCCCAAGGTAACCGTGAGACGAATTAGAAACGGAACCAGATTGTAAAACTGGTATAAGTGATAATATTTTAGACGCAGGAATGGCAAAGCCGATATTCTGTGCAGGTGCATTGGAAGGTGAAGAGGAAGCTACCGCAGTATTAATTCCTACCACATTTCCATTAAAATCCACCAAGGGTCCCCCTGAATTGCCTGGGTTGATGGCAGCATCAGTTTGCAACATATTCGTAAGCGTTTCAGTAACCCCAGTAGAAATGTCTCCAGCTGGCACTGTTCGGCCGACTGCCGATATGATTCCTTCGGTTACCGTCGGACCACCTTGTAAAGCAAGTGCGTTACCGATCGCTAATACCCATTCGCCCACCTGAACATTATTTGACTTGCTGAAGTTTACGGTTTGCAAGTTCGATACATTTTGTATCTTCAACAGTGCTACGTCATCCGTCGTATCAGTATTGACCAACACTGCTTTTTTTGGAGAAGATTGATTGTAGAGATTAACCTGAATTGAAGACGCACCAGCAATTACATGATTATTTGTGATTACTTCTCCGTTACTTGAAATTATAACTCCAGTACCCTGATCCGAGCCTCCACCTGCTTGGTTGACATTTATGGAAACGACTGCTGGAAGGATCTTTTTAAGGAGAGCTTGTACCTGTACTTGAGTAGGCTGCTGTATCGTACTGATATTGGGTGAAAATTGTTTGACAATAACGGTCTTGTTAACGCCAATAGCATAAGTAACGATTGAACCTACTAATGCACCTATCAATGCGCATACTAACACCAGAACTAGCAATAACTGAGGTTTAAAACTATTAGAACCGACTGGTTTAGCTTTATTTGAAGAACCGATGCTACCAGAAGACTCAGAATTCTGACTATCAGTAGATGCTAGGTTATCAGGTTCATTATCCTGTCTTTGGTTACTGAACTCATCGTTAAAAACAAAAGAATTAATGCCGCTATTAAATTCGTCTGTAGGTCCAGTTACCTTTTGTTCTTCAGATCTATTGTTAAATTGATTATTCAAGAATGAATGATCTGATGACGGTGGTTTTCCAGCCCCTGAATCTATATCGTGGCCCTGATTGTTATAAGCGGTCATATAATTTTCACTCTAAAGTAATTGATAAATTTAACTATAACTGATACTTTAGTTAATAATACGATCTAATTTCGTAACTTTAGATAAATTTTAAGCAAATTCTAAGTAGATCTATAGCTTACTTTTAAATATCCCGTAACTATCCCAGCTTGTACAAGCTAGCTTAAAAACAAGAACTAGGTTCCTGGCTTATTTGTATTAAAGCTGATCTAGTCAAGCCTAACGCCAACTGAACAAGTTATATATTAAGGGAGATTAAAGTTTTAATTAAGGTCAGGTATTTTTATATTAAAATTAATGCTTGGGCTTTTAATAATAATTTAGCGGAATAAATACATCACTATGGCATATCGAATTGATATAGAAATAACCAGCGTTAAAGACGAGAATACATTTACTTGGAGAAAGCAAGGTGCAAAACAGCCTAAAGGTATTGTCGACAAGTCTCTATTGGGTTCTTCAACAAAAGTTGGGGATATTTTTAAAGTTGAGATAGAACAAAGTTTGGATGGTATTGACATCGTTGCAGTTATCGATTCGAAAAAGAAAGCTCAAGGTTTAAATACTCCCGTTATAGAAATTGGAATAAAGAAGCAGTCAGATGCGAAGGTTACCTTAACTAAAGTCAAAGGAAAAACCGAAAGAAAAGCTGCTCACAATAAAGATTTTGATCGTAGTCATAAGAATCACGAGTTTAAAGCTGAATACAAGAAAAGGTCTAATTCAAATCATGAGAAAAAACGCTCAGAATTTTTAAGAATAAATTGGGTTAAGACTGACTCATTTTTGGAAACACTGTCGGCTCAAGAAAAACCCATAGCGGAGTTATTGATTAAAGGAGGAATGCCGTCTGTCCGAAATGCAATTAAAGTGCAAAACGAACAAGCTAAGGCAAATAACTTACCCGAAGTCGCTGAAGTTGCTCTACTTGCGATTGCAGAGAAACTGATGCCCGAAGTTCGGAAAATGCAGTGGTTAGATCGAGCCAACTCAGCTCTAGAGGCAGGTTCAAAATGTCCCATAAGGGAGTTAAAGTCTCTTCTGGCATCGGTTGATCTCAAAGATGAGACGATTAAGACAATTCTGTCACAGTTAAAAGGTCTGTTAAAAGAAGTGGTTGAACAACAGATTAAGAACTGGAAAGAAGATATGACAAAAGCCTCCGAAGCTGGAGACATAAAGAGATCTTTAGAATTACTTTCATCACCGCCAGATCGCACAGCTACGCTTGACAGCAATATTCTAGAAGTGATGGTTAAAGCTGTAAATGATAAGTTTCGATCTGACTTGGATCCAGATAATTGGATTGAACTTGTTGAATCTTTAGCGAACTCAACATTGCGCACTAAAATCACTATCGAAAAAATTCCCTTTGATGCAACAGAAGCTACACTTGCTACTGCCAAAAAATATTCGGGATTTATACCTTCTTTGGCTCCACTTTTAGGATTAAAGATACCTCCCCCGCCAAGAATCTCAAAAAGTACAATGATTATAAGTCAATAGCTTATGTTTATATTCACCAAATGAAGCTAGCTCAGCTACTGTTATAAATCTAAAAAATACGTTAGCGTTATAAATTAGAATCTGTGATTTAACAACCAATTAACTTTCGGTTCTAGGAAGATATTTAGACATAACTATCAGATTTCCCTTTGCTTTAACTGACTCAAAAAATGATTTAGCTCCCCTGTCACCGGGTAATGCAAATGCATCGATTCTGATATCACTTCCAGTAGTAACCCCTGTATTTAGTACTATTGTTTCCCCAATTTCTACAAGTCTATTGTACAAAAAGCTTCCTAAGGTTCGCCTTCTGTAAGAGCGGTCTATGACAATGTATAAGATTTTTATTGTACAATCGACTATTGTGAATTCAACAAATCCAATTAATTCTGATTCTAAAGTTAGGGTCAAAAATTGCTGGAAATGTTCTGAAAAATGGCTGATTGAATCTAACATCACATCTGCTCCCCGCTTATCCGACAGAGCTTTAATTTCTAAATGCTTTAATCCGTTGATAGCGATAATATGTTCGGCAGGTATTTGTTTACTACTGTTAAAATGAGATATTTTAAATTGGGATAAATCGATTGCTTTTTCCACTGAATCACCAAAATTTTAAGATTAAGGAGTAAGAACCACTGTATTTCAATTCAGCTAGATAACAACCAGAAGATGATACAAAAGAATATATCCGGTTCTTTTTAAACCAGAATCGATTCTAACTTTGCTAGAACAGTACGTCG
>JAJYVQ010000131.1 GCA_021791915.1 Actinomycetes bacterium
GAATGGTGCCATACTTCAAATGTTTAATCATGGTATTTTAACTGCATCCATGTTTCTAATAATAGGAATGATTATAGAGCGAACTAAAACATTTGATATTTCCAGACTTTCAGGTCTTCAGAAAGCCGCTCCAATTTTGTCAGGAGTTATGATGGTGGTGATATTGGCTTCCTTGGGGCTTCCTGGTACAAATGGGTTTGTTGGAGAATTCTTAATTCTATCTGGAACTTTTATAGGTCATCGGTGGTGGGCTGTAGTTGGAGTTGTGGGAGTAATACTGTCTGCGGTTTATCTTCTATGGGCTTATCAGAGGGCGTTTCACAGAAAAGCTGAATCTAGTGAATCGTCGATAAAGGATATGACCTTAAAAGAAAAACTTTATATTGCACCACTAATACTTGTCATATTTTTTGTCGGTATTTTCCCATCTACCATGTTAAATAAGATATCACCTTCAGTTAACCTCCTTGTTCACAATGTCCAGCAGGCAAATCACTCAAGTCCGCCAGCATCCTATACATCTGGTCTAAATTCGCACCAATATGTTATTAGCGATACTTTAAGTCAGCCTACTGATAAAAGTAATATCTTAAAGGATGGGAAAGTTAAATGATCGCAACGCAGTTAGTCCTTCCTAAAATTTCATATTTCTCACTATTGCCAGAGATATCCCTGATCGCAGGGGCTTTGGTGATGCTGGCAATGACTTCTGTTGTCAGAAACAAAATTACTTCAGACGTATGGGCTGGAATAACCATAATGGCTTCTATTGCTTCAATTGGGTTTTCCATCAAGGACTACCATGATGTACTGAAATTCGGACCGCACCTGGCAATAGACAACGTTTTGGCAATTGACGGTTTTTCAGTTCTGACTTCGATCTTGGTGGCCGTTTGTGTAATAATTGGAGCGTTTTTAACACAAAGTTTTGTAGACCGTGAAAAATGGTCAGGACCAGAAGTTTTTGCCCTTATCTTACTTTCTGCCAGTGGCGCTGATTTTATGGGGAGTGCCAATGACTTGATTATGGTATTTTTGGGCCTTGAAATAATGTCAATCTCTTTGTATGTATTGGCCGCTTTAGATACAAAAAGAGTTCAAAGTGGTGAAGCTGCATTAAAGTATCTAGTTTTAGGGGGGTTTGCGTCCGCTATATTTATATATGGTTCAGCTTTTGTTTATGGATCTACTGGCTCTACAAACTTAGGTCAGATTGCGTCTTTTTTTGCAACATCTTATTTAACCCATAGTGGACTTTTAATAGTAGGTTTTGTCCTAGTAATTGCTGGGTTAGGTTTTAAAGTCGCAGCAGCACCTTTTCACGTATGGTCTCCTGACGTATACCAGGGAGCTCCCAGTCCGTCGGTAACTTTCATGTCGGCAATCGCTAAAATAGGTGGGTTTGCAGCGTTGATTCGGATTTTGATGACGGCTTTAATTTCATACAAGACAGACTGGCAGCCAATTATCTATGTTTTGGCAGTTGCGTCACTATTGATCGGAGCTTTTGGTGGGTTAGTTCAGACGAACGTTAAAAGAATGCTGGCCTATTCAGCAATTAATCATAGCGGATTTATACTGTTGGGTTTGGTAGCGGCAACGACCTCTGGCATTAGTGGCTCATTTGTTTATTTAATTGCGTATAGTTTAATTGTGACTGGGGTATTTTCAGTAGTCACAGTTTTAGGGCTCAAAGGGGATAATAGACACGATATAAAAAGCTATCGTGGTTTGTCTAAAAGCCATCCCTATCTTATTTTGGGATTTGCAATTTTGCTTTTGGGACAAGCTGGAATACCTGGAACTGTTGGATTCATAGCCAAACTGTCTGTATTAGAGGCCTTGGCTAAATCAGGCGGAGAAGGGGCTTATGCATTGGTGACAGTTGCTTTGGTCAGTTCTGTTGTTAGTGCAGTTTACTATCTTAGGGTAATAATAACCTGTTACAGTAAACCTGGCGAGAAAACACTTTTTGAAGAAATAGGTGAATTACCTTATTTAGAAGACAGCAATGACAGCTCATCAGGTGATCTCTTAGTTAAAACTGAATCAGTAAAAACCGAAACCGCAGTTAAAGAAGATTCAGATAATAAAGAAGACGATATTAAGATTGGATTTGGGGCTTCAGTTTCAATTTTGGTAACTTCAGTAACAGTTGTAGTTTTGGGAGTATTCCCGAACTTTATAATTGATCTGGCCAATCACGCAAAATTTATATTTTGATAGCACTTCGTAAAGTTATAGTTTAAAGTTCTAATAAAGTAATTTAAAAAACATTACAAAATATAAAACTGTTCCAATTAGTATCAGAAGAACTAAGGGAACTATAAGTACTTTCTTAGTTAAATTCTTTATTATTGAATTTTGTAACGATTTCACTTGAATCTTAGGGTTGATCCTTATGATCTCAATTTTACTTTATATATTAAAGTTGCGACCAAGTCTGCCCAAAGTTCGTAGTTACAAAAGATATAGTGGTTTGATCAAGCCTGTTGTTGGCTGGACTGACTTCTATTTGGACCCATCCATATCCAGAAGCTAAGAAAAATGCTGACTTAAAGGAATATTGTAGATTGGATGTGAGTGAAGTTGTAGTTGATTGACCAGTGTCCGAACTTGCTAATGGCTCTGTTCCAGCAATCACCCCAGTAAATTCATTATCAAGATTTACATTAATTGTAGTAAATAGTACAGTTCCGTTTGGGCATACCACTTGGCAGACAGTAAAATATCCTATCTTTTCTTCAGGAGCTGAAATATAAACTGAACGAATACCTGGACCGTTGTTTCCGGGGAAATACTTACTGTTAGAAGTTATCTTGGATAACGTCGGTCCGCTAGTAGATGTTATAACAGTTTCCCAAGTTTTACCTGCGTCTATTGATTCTTCGACATAACCATTGTCATTTTGACCGGCACCTGCAGCGAATCCAACAGATGCCACAAGCGTATTGTCCTGACAGGCTAATATAATTGATCCCATTGTTTCTTGCAAGTAGTTGTTCTTAAAAATAGATTGCCAACTACCGTCTGACTGTTGCAAATATACGTTGCTTGAGTTTGCAACATAAGTGTCTGAATTGGTTTGACAAAGAGATCCGATTAGAGTTGGAGTGTTTGTTTCAGGTATCCAGGTATGCCCTCCGTCTGTGGTTTGGAGTACCTGTCCAGTTGAATCAATTGCAAGACCGTCTTCTGGTGTTGTGAAGTTGATATATTGTATAGCACTAGGTGTTGTGGTTGAAATCGGAATCCAATTTAGTCCTCCGTCTGTGGTTTGGAGAAGTTCAACTTGGTTTGTTATCTTTAAGGTAGTGGTATTTGCTGTAATCGGATCTACTGTTGCATAGCCAATCTGTGAATTAACAAAATCTAGACCTGTTAATTGGTTATATTGGCCCGTATAACTATTTACCCAAGTTTTTCCGCCGTCGGTTGTCATCTTAATAATTTCTGTATTTGCGTTATATATTCCGCTGTTGCTAGCAGCTTCAAAAGTGCTGGACCCAAGGTCTAATTCCCACCCATCTAATTCATTTGCAAAAAATAGTGATTGATTTTGACTTATGCCTTTGACTAGTTTTGGATTATTTATATAAGGATTAGCGTTATTGACTGATCCAGTACTAGTTGACTCTTGTGGATCTATATTATAAGACAGTACCTGTTCATAGGTTTTTGGGTCTATAAATATAATATTGTTTGTTCCAAATAGACAAATAGCTAAATCATGATTTGAAGGATTTACGCTAATCCCCGCAGGTTTATTAAAACCACTAAGTATTTTGATTGTACTGCTGTCAGATAAGTTTTCTTCAATTACATTTCCCTTAAACGGCTCTGTAACCCAGGCAGTTTTGTCGCTGTCAGCTAAAGTGATTCCAAATACAGGAGATGTAAATCCGATTGTGTTAGATATTTGACCGTTGCTGAGATTGAGTTCTTGTATCTGATCAGATTGGGGCTCTGTCATCCACAGATACTTGTTATCTTGAGTTAATGCGATATCAAATGGAGCATTTGTCAAATTAAAGGTTTTAGTAATTTGATTGGTATTCAAGTCGTACTCTAGGATTTGATTGTTGTTAGGACTGCTTATCCACAGATCGTGGTTATCTATTGATGTCGCTACGTCTAGAAAATAAGAGTCAGCTGTAGTGTGTAGTTGTTTTTGTCTGATGGTCGTTGTCGTAAAGTCTGTTAAATTGAGCTTTAGTATATTTCCATTAGTACCAACTACGTAAGCTGATTTGTCATCTCTTGAAAATGACACTCCGAGCGAAGAATAAGGAACCTGATAAACATGAACAATCTGCATGTTGGAGGTATCAATCTGAGTAACAAATCCAATGGTAAGTTGATCTACCAAAATAATTTGTCCATTATCTGATATGGTGACATTTATAGGCATAGGCGAATTAAGGCTGTTTGCACTTTTGCTTGTATCTTGGACCATTTGAGCCAATATAAAAGATTTAGAACTCAAAGAAGTGTGAATTAGTTTCGGTTTGTTAGAAGTACTTGGAAAAATTACAAAATATAAAACTGTTCCAATTAGTATCAGCAGAACTAAGGGAACTATAAGTACTTTCTTAGTTAAACTCTTTATTACTGAACTTTGTAGCGATTTCACTTGAATTACCTCCTTTGAGTTATTAAGATGTACCAATTGGAACTGGAGTGCTGGTAAAAAACTCCCCGCAACTTACGATAGGGCTAAAGAAAATTTGTTCTTGAATACATTCATTTTGGGCGGGAACCGAACCTTGTGCTTGAAGCATTTGATTGGGATCTACGATATCAAAGTCATTGGGGTATCCAGCATTTTGATTTGAAACAGTATATTGCCATATTGCAGCTGAAAGATTAGCAATTGCACAAGGGCCAGCACTATAAGTATAAATATTTGGATTGGAGGGATCTTGAGATGCAGTGCTAGTATTTGACTCAATGGTATCAAGGTAATTTTCAACGGTGGAAGGATCTGGAGGGGCATTTGTAACTGGAACATTGACTTGATTACAGCCACCCGCTTGCCACAGGGTAGCTGGAAGATTGGGATCTGGGCATTGGGTTAAGTTACAGCCACTTTCTAAATTTAGACCTGGCATTATTTCATTTAAGGTAGAGGCCGATATGTATACTCCAGGTGCTACGTTAGTAAATGTCTTTACTGCATCCAAGAATCCCATAAGGGTTTGAGTGTTTAGGGAGTATGCTTGGCTTGGAGGCAGTGAGGTATTCTGTCCCGGAATCCACCAATCAGTCGGATCACTGCTGTTGTTGATTTCTACATCGGCAAATATATTTAAACCACCAAACCCCGAATCTTGTAAACCCGCAGGATATCTGTTCCAAAGAAGTCCGTACCAACATTCAAAACTTGCGGCACCTTCATTCCAGCCAAGATTATACGCTTGGGTTAGTCCGGTAATTGGATCGTTTAACTGATCTGGTCCTTGAAGCCACCACTGCCCAAATTGTAATTGCGGGTTTACGATAGATGGATTTGACCCTGGTTCAAGATATTGGGTAAAATTGTTAGCTGGGCATGGATTCGGATTTGAAAAGAATGTGCTTGGACTCGACCCTTCACCAAATCTGCCTATGTAAAAGTTCGAAGTTGTTCCGTTTTGAGATGCGCTAGAACTGTTCACTGGGACTGTTATTGTCTGACCCGAAGTAGTATGGTAGGCAACCTGAAATTAAAATTGCCATAGTTGTCAGTAAAATTAACCTATATATATATAATTCTTCAAATCTGTCACCTTCCTAGGATGGCTGGTAGAGAACTTAGCTTCTGTTTATATCGGAATAAACCATATTTTGCTAAAGGTTATTTAGAGAAAAAAGTTAATTAGCTTACTTAAAGTGATCTAAAGTTTAACCGAAAGTGATTATTAATACCAAACGTATTAGTTCTAATTTTTTGAATGAGCAACCATAGAGATCTTAAGACCAATACAACTCTTTGATACTACATTCTAGATTGTGATTCTAAACATGGCGGATTAACAATACACGAGCATAAACTGTAAATTTAACTGCCAGCTTAACTGAAAGTATTAGTTAAGCTAGTCACGTGAGATTACTAAATGAATTTACCGTTATTTAAATCTAGTATTCGAGTTGTTTAAACTGATAGTTTAAGTTTTAAAAATAGAAGTCGTCGACTTCCGGGGTCTTACTTACAAGATGTGAAACTTATAAACTATTTTTTAGTCGAAGCTCCGCGGTTCTCGAATTTCTCTTTTTAATTCGGAAAATCCCCTGTGGCTGGCTAGAGTATAAATTGCATTAAAAAGTTTTAAGGCTTCTTCTCCTTTAGGTATTGTACTCATAACTGGGCCAAAAAATGAATATCCTTCTGGTGGATCAAAAGTAATTACAGGTGTTCCCAAATCTTTGCCTGCTCTTTCTAGGGCAAGTTTAGTTTCGTCAATTATTGTTTGATCTAAGGTTGAGTCATCTGCAAAGTTTACAAATGCTGGATCAAAGTTATTTTCTTCTAACAATTTTTCAATTCCAGAATTTTCGAATAGCTCATCTCTTTTTCCTTCGTTGTGTATCTTATAGCCAAATATAGAATAAAGTTTCCCCCGAATAGCTTCGCCCTCTTTTAGGGAGCATCCAGCAATTATACGATGCAAAGTTCTACCTAAGTTATGTATTTTCTTGTATTCATCTGTATAATCCAAATCGGTTCTGT
>JAJYVQ010000132.1 GCA_021791915.1 Actinomycetes bacterium
AGATGTGCTTTAAACGGACAGCAGGCATCTCAGTTTGGTTCATGTAGCCAGGTAGGGGGAGCTAGAAGTGATGTTTTGATGATTGTGCATTTAGATCCTGCTTCTCACACGGCAAGTTTGTTATCGATACCTCGAGATCTATTTGTTCCTCTTTACAATTTCGCTGGAACTGCTGCAGGTAGATTGGATCATGCAAAAGTTGATGCAGCATTAAATAACGGGCCTAGTGCATTAGTTCAAGCAGTTGAACAGGATTTTGGCATACCAATTACCCATTACGTATCATTAAATTTCGACACATTTCAGGGAGTAGTAAACGATTTAGGCGGAATCAATATGTATTTTCCAACTGAAGTTAAAGACTACTATTCGAACTTGGATGTTTTTCAGACTGGGTGTCTTCATCTTAACGGTACTCAGGCGTTGGCACTGGTTAGGTCCAGACATATGTACTATTTGCAGAATGGGAGGTGGCTTTATGACGGAAATGGTGACATTTCTAGAATTACCAGAAATCACTTATTCTTGAAAGCTTTAGCGGCTCAGGTAAGACCGCAATTGACAAATCCATTTACCGATCACGCACTGCTGACAACGCTGTTGCCAAATTTGCAAGTGGATCAGAACTTTACGTTAAGCGACATGGTATCTTTGGTTTTGGCTTTTAAAAATGTAAGCTTAGGTTCAGTTCCGACCGAGACGCTTGCAAGCGTTGGCGAGGGGAGTTTCTACTACAAGGGTGCTAATTTTGGTAGTGTTCTGTTCCCTGTTCAACCAGCTGAAACTCAAGTAATATCTCAATTTTTGGGCTACACACCGGGACAAAATGTTGCCCCAGGATCTTTTAGCCTTCAGGTATTAAATGGAACTGGAGCCTACAACTTGGCTACCAATGTTTCAACTTCATTAACTGCCGACGGCTTTAATGTGACTTCGACTGGAAATCAAGTGATACCGTCTACGTCAGGTGGTTCGACAGCCTTGGAGTCAACGATTTATTATCAGCCAGGCTATGAAGCTCAGGCAGAAAAACTTATGTCAGTATTGGGTGGAACGGTTATTATGGGACAAAGTGATCAAGGTTATTCTTCCAACGTTACTCTTATAGTTGGAAATCAACTTGAAGTGGCACCACCACAAGCGGTTACGACTCCTTCAAGTACAAACCCATCTAACTCGTCGAGTACGAGTTCTTCTGGAGTTGCCACAACGGGTGTGACCACTACTCAGGCACCTTCGGTAGGTACCTCAACAACAACAAGCCCGTACGGTCCAGTTAATCCCGCCGAAGTATATCAGTCAAACAGACCCATACCGTGGTTCGATCCGACTTCGTGTTCACCCGGTCAACCAGTCACTAATTTAAACTGAATTTATCAGCCAGACCTAACGGATTTGGAGATTGTGTCTAAATCTTCCTGTATCTTTTCTTGGATCTGTTTAGTTTTTGAATTATCGTTAAAGATCTGAGGATCGTATCCGTAACTGTTAAGTTGTTGCGTTAACTCCTCGATTTTTAGTTCAAGTGTAGGATCTTTATTCAAAATATCTCTGATGCTAAACTTAAATCTTTCCATGAATATGTTTAGTGGCTCGAAGGTATCTCGTTTGATATCCAATGATGAACTAATTTTATTCAGCCTAAAAACAGCTTTTTCTGCAAAGGACAGTTTCATAAATTTCAACCTTTTATTGATAAGGTAGCCAGCCGAGATTGATATAAATAAACCTGCCAATATTGCTAAAAGATTACTGAGGTTGCTTTTAAAGAAGTTTGCTGTTGCGCTTAAAATAATTTGTCCAGGTGATGGTGTAGTAAACGGAACTGATGTTGTTGGGTCCGTGTCCTGCCACCCCCCATTGGGTCCGTACCATACTTGAACCCAAGCGTGAGCATCGGATGCTTTAACCTGATATAAGTCTGTAATGGGATCGTAGGAGCCAGCTACGTATCCTACTGCTTCTCTTGACGGTATCCCAAGAGTTCTGAGCATAACGACTAAGGCAGAACTGATCTGCTCGCAAAATCCCGTTTTCGTGACAAATAGAAACTGATCAACCGAGTCGGCATTTTTTGGTAACGGAGGGATATTTAATGAATAATGCATGTGAGACCCCATCCAAGACTCAAGTGCCGAAACAATCTCATAAGTTGTTTTTGCGTGGTACTTTTTAACTATTGTGTCAGCTAATTTCTTTACCCTCAGATAAGGTTTAGGTAACTGAAGATCGTTTTTCAACTCATTTGCTGGGATTCCTGTCGTAAAAGATGAACCTGGAGGCATTATATTCTCAAGCTGAGTATCTGTTAGCCTGATATCTCTAGAGATGACAGTATAGATGGTTCCAGCTTCAATTGCAAATCTGGAACGAATTGAACGCCCAGGTCCGATATATAAGTGTGAGTCAGGAAAGTAAATTTCAGAAGGTGATTCAGTACTGAAAAGTAGATTTGGAAGAGCTGTCGCAACGTAGAATGTTTCCGTATTTTGAGGTGCATCGTATAGTAGCGATACGGGTTCGCCGAGTTGTTTGGAAGGGATATAGAAAACTGGGTCTCCAGTTAAGATGCTGGTCGCCGAAGGTGTTTGAGTCCAAGACTGTCCGTTCCAAGTATTAAACGTTTCACCTAACCAGTAACCTGGTTCGGTGGCTCTGACTCTCATGACAATTTGATTTGAAAGTTTACCTCTGAGTCCAGTGTTTAGCGGACCGGCAAACCCAAGATATCCACCAACTTCAACTCTCCCTCCTGGGTGTCCAGGTTTGGCTGGAGCAGCTGGATTGGAACCTCCCTGTGTCAGTCCTCCTGGGTTTGTCACGGGTATTTTATTTTGAATTGAAGCAGGAAAGGTAGTAGTGTGAAGAGGTTTTGGAGGCGGAAGAATAAGTATTACTGAAAATGTAACTAGAGCTGCGACCGCAATTGCAATTGTAGTATTTTTTACTGCCTGTTCGACAGTCTCCTGTTTTTGAGACAATGAGCGCCACATCAAATTCAAAGCCACAAGAGATAGTAATATCCAAACTACAACATTTACGGCAAAGGAATTGTCGAGCGCTTGAGCAGAAGATACAGCAATTAAACCCGCTGAGCCCGAAAGCGAAAAAGTCAAATCCCTCCTTGCTGGTACATCAAAGCTGTGTATTGCAATTATCCACATAAATAAGGCAGCAAGTGGAGAGAGAATAGAGGGTATGTTGCCTTGAGATGCCGCACTTATAACTGCTAGCGTAGTTGTAGAAAAAACTGCTGTCGCTGCTATGGCGAGCAATATCTTTATCCAAGAATATGGCTTTTTTCTGGTTACTGCCGAAAATATATTTCCGATGATTGTAACTACTGCAATTGATATAAACAGTAAAAATGACACTTCCTGAACTTGGTAGGCCGCATACATTCCCACCAGAACGCAAGCTACCACTACAATCCTTAATACGTGAGAGTTCTCTGGAGGTAGGGGAGCATTGGCTTTCTTGATAAGATAGGCTATCTTTTTAAAGTTGCCTTGACTGAGAATTAACTTTTTTTCGTCTCCTGCGACGTTCGAGTTCTCATCTGTTTTACTGTCGTATTTTGGAATTTGATATTTTGTGTCAGTATACATTTGATTAATGCTGATTAATTGAGTCGGCTTGTGCTAGCTGAATTTGTGCTTGAAGCAAGGAGGTAATTTGGCAGGAATTAATCTTGTTGTTGTTTAAGGTATTTAAAATTATCAATCCTGAATGATTCTTTAAAAGTTCAAAGATCGTTCCCACAATTGCTTCTGCCATTTGTTCAGCTGAATCGTCATCTTCCGGGAAAAATGCATTTAAAGTAAACGTATCTGATTTTGGAAATTCAAACTCTTTTATCTGGAGCTTTCCTGTGTGAGCGGTTGCTTTCCAATTCGCATTTCTTAGTGAGTCGCCGACAAAGTAATCTTTTGTCCCTCTTATTAGGCCGGTTACCGAATTTTGCCACTGTTGTTCTAAATCACTATGTGCAATCGAGATTGCGAAATTAGGTCTTCCAGGTGGAGGAATTATTAATAATGGAGAATCTAAATTAATTGTTACTTTCTTATACCACCACACAATTCCTAAAGGAGCCGCAGTTGATACCATAAGAGCAATCGAATTCACCGACCCTTTATGTTTAGGAAAATAATGTATATGTTGACTGGATCTGGATCTAATAAACGCTGGTTGAGACTGCTCTATAGTTATGCGAACTGTTTTATTTGAATATATTTCAATCAAATTTTCTGTATTTGCAATTAAATAGTTTGGCAAGAAAACAAGTTTTATCTTGGTTCGAAGTAAGATAACCATCGGGGTTAAAATACCAATCAATATGCTTGAGGATATAATTGCACCTATAAACTGCACCCAACCAGATCCGCTTGCTCGGGCAACTCCGATAAGAGCAAACATCAGAGGCAAAGTACCGAATATTGGTCCAATTAGTTTTTTAGGTCTCGGTTTTGAATTTGATGTTACTTTTGCCATTTTTCAGCTTGAAGCTATGCACGATGAAATAGCATGGCTTAGGGCAAAGGAGTGTTGACACGTTGAATTAAGGACCATAAGATCTCGTTAACCTTTATACCTGGCTCTAGAACTAACCTGTGTCCGATTGAAAGTTCCAAGCAATTTAAAACATCATCAGGTATTATGTAAGTTCTGCCCTGAATTAAAGCTTCAGCTCTGCAAACTTCTAGTAAAGAGAGTCCAGCTCTTGGACTTGCACCAAGTTTAATTCCATTAAAATTTCTAGTTAGACTTATGATTCTTACGACATAGTCAGCAATTTTTTCACTTACTTGAACTTTTGATGTGATCTCTTTAAGGGTTCGCCAACCTTCTGGAGTTGTGATTTGTTCAATTGAACTTGCTTTCGTATCGGACGCTCCATTAAGCATTAGCTGAACTTCTTCATCAAATTTGGGATATCCCAATGAGGTAGCTATTCCAAATCGGTCAACTTGGCTTTCGACCAAAGGAAAAGTTCCATACTGGCTGATCGGATTTTGAGTCGCCACGATTAGGTGTGGTTCGGGTAATGTATGGGTCGTACCGTCGACAGTTACCTGTTTTTCTTCCATCGTTTCTAGTAATGCTGCCTGTGTTCTAGGTGGCGTACGGTTAAGTTCATCACACAGCACTATTTGTGAAAATATGGGACCTGGCTGAAATTCAAACTTGCCCAATTCCTGTCTGTAGATACTGAATCCAGTGATGTCACTTGGTAATAGATCGGGCTGACCTTGAATTCTAGAAGCTTTTACGCCTAACGAGTGTGCCATAGCTTTTGCCAAGACTGTTTTTCCAACACCTGGAGTATCTTCTAACAATAGATGTTTCCCTGAAAGGCAGGCTAAAACGGACGCCCTGATAGCTTTATTTGCACCAAATATTACAGTTGACAGATTATTGATCAGAGAATTTGCAGTCTTAAAAGCTGTCTCGAAGTCATATGGTTGGGCAGAATTTTCAATTGTTTCGTTAGTCATTTAATTCTTCGTTTAATATGATCTAAATTGGACATATAAAATCAGCCCAATAATATTATCGACTAATTTTGATTTTTTTTAAACTGTAATCAGTCTAACTTACTTATCGTCACATAGGTTATTCAGACGATTTTAAAATGTGTAAGCTAATTTTAAGTTGTAACAGATAGAAGTTAAAACAACCTTCTCATTCTAATATGAATAAAGTAACTTGGTTTCTCTTGTGAGAGCGGATCTTAAATTAAATTTAGCAAGGTCGAAATATAATATATCCAATATGGACTTAAGGTATTGTATTTTGAATCGTTTTACAGTGTATTACTATTTACTTTTAGAGCAGGCTATAAATAAATTTTAAGCTTAAATGTAAAATAGTATCTACAAATTAATCTAATTATTCCAGATAGTCTTCGAGTAGTTTGTCTTTTTGCGTTGCAACTGACGCTTTATTTTCAGATCGCAATCTTTTTATATTTATCTCATTTTTATCGGGTTTTGCGCCTTCTTTACCGAGTCCTGGTCGAAACCAAGTATATAAACTTACTAGCAATACGGCAATTCCAAATGGGACAACTATATTGCCGTTTGGATCGAATACTGGGTAGAGTACCAATCCCGACAACACAACGGTCCATAGCCATAAAATCGCTACTGCTCGTCTCTGTCCATGACCGAGGCGCAATAGTCTGTGGTGAAGATGACCTTTATCTGCGTATGCAAATCCCTCTCTAGTATAAGTTCGTCGTATGATCGCAAAAGCTACATCTAATATTGGTACACCTAAAATAATTAATGGGATAAATAGGGGGGCAAAGAAAAAGTAAGTTTCTCCCGAAGTATCAGGTGTTCTACCGCCCACAACCGAAGTCGCAGCAGCCATTAAAAACCCTAAAAGTAATGCACCAGAGTCTCCCATCATTATTTTGGAGGGATGAAAATTGTTTGGTAAAAATCCAAGTGTCATTCCACAGCAGATCGCAGCTAAAAGTGGTCCCGGATTTGAACTTCCAATCAGACCGACATCGATCAATTTAATTGCATAAATTGCAAATGAGCCCGATGCTATTGCAACAATTCCTGCAGCCAAACCGTCAAGTCCGTCTATCAAATTTATGGCATTTTCTATCATGATTACCCAAATTGCAGTTATTAATGGGGTAATAGTGGGTGAGAGAACGATGAAT
>JAJYVQ010000133.1 GCA_021791915.1 Actinomycetes bacterium
ACAATAATTGGGGCGTAGTCATAAGTGGTGACTTAGCTCCGGTACACAAGGTAAAAAAGATAGCAGTTGTTGCTTGGGACGGTTCTAACGATGAAAGAGCTGGTATTGGCTCGGTGAGTTCAAACTGGATCGATTTGGAATTTGAAAAAGAGTTAGCGGCAAATGTTAAATAAATTTGATTTAACAAGGACTGGCAGTAAAAAGTAAAAATAACAAGTACAAGAGATTTAAAAAGTTAGGAGAATTATATGATTACTGAAACCAAAACAGGACATAACCAAGTGTCGATGGTTTTTGACTTAAATAAGTGCATGGGATGTCAGACTTGTTCTATCGCATGTAAGGTTCTGTGGACGAATCAGGAAGGTGAAGATCATCAGTGGTGGATGACTACTAACACCCAACCAGGTCGTGGCACGCCCAAAGATTGGGAAGATATGGGTGGAGGCTACAAGAATGGTGAGCCAGCAGTTGGGCATCAGCCTACTAGAGCCGAATTTGGAGGTGGATGGGAGTTCAACTACGATGAAGTATTTTACGGAGGCAAAGGTAGATCGGTTCACCTTCATCCGACAGACAAAGGTGACGATACGACAAATTGGGGTATGAACTGGGACGAAGATCAAGGTTCAGGAGAGTATCCAAACTCCTACTATTTTTATTTGCCCAGACTCTGCAATCACTGTACTAAACCGGTATGCGTTACAGCGTGTCCTTCTAAAGCAATGTACAAAAGACCCGAAGATGGTGCTGTTGTAAGGGACGAAGATATCTGCCAAGGGGCCAGATTTTGCATGGAAGCTTGCCCATATAAGAAAATTTATTTTAACTATGTAAGAGATGTAGCACAACACTGTATTCTTTGTTTTCCGAGGTTGGAAGAAAATGTGGCACCAGCATGTGCTAGACAGTGTCCTGGAAGGTTAGTGTTTGTAGGGATGATAGACGACGAAGAAGGTCCGATTCATAAACTAGTTAATGAGTGGCAAATAGCTTTACCACTTCATCCCGAATATGGCACAGAGCCAAATATATTTTATATTCCACCTTTGTCTCCTTACCGTCTGAACGAAGACATGTCCATTGATGAAAAAACACCGAGAATTCCTCCAGAATATCTTGAGTCTTTATTTGGACCAAAAGTTCACAATGCTATAGCTACTTTACAAAAAGAACTTGAAACAGTGAGGAACAAAGGGACCTCAGAAATACTCGAAACTCTCATAGTTTATAAATGGATGGATCTATTTGGTCAGTTTACTACTGATCCGTCGACATTGGATAGATCACCTGAAAAAGTTGCCGTGAGTTTAGGATCTACCAGAAACAAAAACAGCTAAAAATATATTTAAGGAGGTCAGCTAATGTTTACTTTTTCTTTGTCAGGTTTGGAAATTAAATCCAACGACAACGGTCCGACTGAAGTTGAAGAGAACGAGACTACATCTCGTTCGGCAGTCTATATGGTATTCGGTAAGTTCTTTAGTCCTGTGAATAACGAACAGTACGATGCTGCTATAAACGATCATTTGGATAAAGAAATTAAAGATGCCGCAACTTTACTTCCCTACAGTTTTGATATAGGTCGCCCGACAGTGGATAGTAGTTTAACCTTGGAAAAGTATATGGATGAATATTCCAGATTATTTTCAGATAGTGGTGGTTCAAAACTTTTAGCGAGTTCTCAAACAGACGACAAAGAAAATCTTGTCAACCAGATAAAAAGAGATTACGAGTACTTTGGACTGGGCGCCAATGCCGATGCGAGACCGTTGGATCACTTGGCGACTCTGTGTGATTTTCTTCAGTATCTGTGTTTTAAAGAAGCTGCAACATCCTCAGCTAGGCTAAAAAGTTCTTTTGAAAGAGCACAGCGGGATTTTTTGGAGCACTATTTAACTGGTTGGATTCCGAGTTTGGTCGATGAGGTTGACAAGCTGACCCCAACAGAGCCGTTTTCATGGGCACTTAATTCCCTTAAGTATTTCATACTGGCAGACTATGAATATATTGTTCAGATTTTGGGCGGGTAAGGTTGTTTGTCCAACATGTCACAGACCGTTCACTCATCTGATTCTATAGGTGACTTTTTAGGGAACTCATTAGGTGATTCATTAGGTGACTATCGACGGCGATGGAGTTGGGACAGAGTTAATTGGGGAACACACTGTTTAAACTGTTTGGCTACCTGCAACTACAGGGTCTATAGCAAAGATGGTTCTGTAGTTTTTGAGGAGCAGTCGGGAAATATTGAAGCAATAGAAGCTCAAGTGCCAGATATGAACCCTCTAGGATGTCAAAAAGGGTCCGCTTGGTCACAACAGTTAGTAAGTCAAGACAGAGTCTTGCACCCTCTCAAGCGAATAAACGAAAGAGGAGAATCCCAATGGCAGAAAATTACCTGGGATCAAGCGCTATCCGAGATTGCAAATTCAATTTTAGATACATTGCAAGAGTATGGGCCAGAATCTATAGTATTTGAAGAGAGCGTTGAAGGGGGACTACTCTCCCAGTCAGCATTTTTACGTTTTGCTTCAATAATCGGGGCGATCACACTTGACGCCCAAGGTCTTGTAAACGATCTGCCGATTGGGCATCACATAACTTTCGGAAAGTTTTCCTGTGCCAGTACCGTGGACGATACGTTCAAATCTGAACTACTTCTTTTGTGGCATTCGAATCCCGCATATACTTCAATCCCGTACCATCATTACATAACAGAAGCCAGATATAGGGGAGCTCAAGTAGTTACAGTTGCACCAGACTACAGCGCATCTGCGGTTAATTCTGACATGTATATCCCGATTAGACCGGGAACGGATGCAGCATTTGCGTTATCGATCTGTCAGGTAATGATTCAAAACAAACTGTTTGACGAGCAGTTTGTAGCTGAACAGACAGACCTTCCTCTTTTAGTCAGGTTAGATAACAAAAGATTTTTGAGGCAGCGCGACATCAAAAAAGGTGGATCGGAGGAAAAATTTTATAGCTGGTATGAGGACACTAAATTAACTGAAGTAAAAAATAGTTCACTGGAGTTAGAGGGTAAAAAGCCAATACTAGAAGGTGAATTTGAAGTAGTACTAGCTGACGGTAATTCAGCAAAGGTCACTACAGTTTTTTCTTTATTGAAAGAATTTTTAAAAGAGTATGAACCGCAAAAAGCCTCAGTAGTTTGTAATGTTGCTCCATCGGTTATCGAAGAACTCGCAAGACTTATATCTTCAAAAAGATGCAAGATACTTGAGGGATTTAATGCTGCAAAGTACTATCACGGAGATTTGATGGAAAGAGCAATGTGTCTGTGTCTTGGATTGTCAGGCAACTGGGGCAAGCCAGGTACTGGAATTCAGGGACTGGCTCTAGCGGGTCTAGACGGTTATATGTTGTTTTCGATGAAACGAAAGTCGGGAGTCGAGGAAACTGCTCGTCTTTTAGATGGCATCGAAGCCGCAATGGAACAGATGAAAGTTAAGGATCCTGATGCCACAGACGAAATGCTTGGAAATCAGATGCTCTCTTTGTCTGTAGCTTCTGGAACTTCAGCACCTCCGTTTTTCTTTAACTATCACCATGTCGGTTATAAAGAGGTCTGGAATAAGTCCGAATGGTCGGATGCTTCCATGACTAAAAGTTTCAGTTCTTATTTTGATGATGCAATGAGACGCGGATGGTGGGGAGGTGTTGCAAAACCCGCTGCGTCGAACCCACCAAAGATGTTGTTTCTTGTAGGAACCAATCCCATAAGAAGGGCAAGAGGTGGTAGGGACCGGATGGTTAAATCGTTGTGGCCGTCTCTTGAAAAAGTTGTAACAATTGACTTTCGCATGTCGTCTACTGCATTGATGTCAGACATTGTATTGCCAGCTGCAATGCAGTACGAGCGAGTTAATATCCAGTATCCCATTACCCATACTTTAAGGTTGAGCTTTTCAGATGAGGCCACAAAACCTCAAGGGGAAGCAAAAACGGAATGGGAGATATTTTCATTACTATCAAAAAAAGTGACTGAATTGGCCAAAGAACGAAATTTTATGGAATATCTAGATGGGAAAAGACAAGTCAAAAGTTTGGATAAGGTCTATGAAAGTTTCACCTTAGAAGGAGCTTTTGAGTCTGAGGAGGCAATCATCGACGAGTGGGTCAGAGATTCAGCAGATGCGGGTACGCTTCCTATCGGCTCTTCGATTGAGACTTTAAGAGACAAGGGATCCATAAGATTTACAGGATTGGGAATGTTCGCACCCGGCCTTTCTGTTGCAGCTGATGTAAAAAGAGATAAAGTAATGACAGCTTTTAGTTGGCATGTTGAAAAGAAGTTGCCGTTTCCCACCTTGACTCACAGAGCTCAATTTTATATAGATCATCCGTGGTTTATAGAAGCCAATGAAATGTTGCCAATTCACAAAGAGAACCCGAAATTAGGAGGAGATTATCCTTTTGTTTTAACCAGTGGACACTCCAGATGGACAGTGCATGCAGTGAGCATGGGCAATAAAAGCGTCTTGTCAACACATCGGGGACAACCTATTGTCGTATTAAACTCTGACGACGCCACATCTTTAAAAGTTAAAGATGGTCAGTTGGTAAAAGTATTTAACGACTACGGATCTTTTAAATCAAAAGTTAAAGTTGCCTCCCGAGTTAGGCCTAAACAGGCAATTATATATAACGGATTTGAACCGCATATGTTTTCAGATTGGAAAGGATCCAACGAAGTTGAGCCTGGTATGGTTAAGTGGCTTCATATGGTGGGAAAATACGGACACTTAAGATATCTTCCTTTTGGATGGCAGCCAGTGCCAGCAGATAGGGCAATTTCTGTAGGTATTGAAGCAATAGATGAATCTATTTAAGAAAAGAGTTAGGTATGATATTTGGGAAACGTGAAAATGCGCATACTACGGAAGAACCAGAATTAACACAAGAACAGAGCGTTGGATTAATTAGATCAGCTTTTGAATCTAGCCCTTCTTTTTTCAAGTTGTTGTCTACACTTAGAACCAGAAGAGTGGGAATGGGCTATCAGGTTGAATCTGGACAAGAAGAGACCTTTGATTGGGCAAGCGGGCACCCTGCCACCCAACGACAAGGTCCATTAAATTATGTATCAGAAGAAGATCCCATTGAGTTATCTCAGACAGAAGAGGCGCTACTGTTGTGGGCCGCTACTGGTATTAATGGAATGGTATTGGGAGATATCCCGGTAGAAGGCGGTCTTTCTAGGTTGATATCTTTTAAGGGAAGGACTAGTCCTTCTTCATCAAATGACGGTGCGGTCGAAATGTTTGTAATAAATGACCGGGGTGTATTTTTATATCGACCAAATGTAGACTCTCTTTCGATACAAGAAATCGCTACTGAAGAAGATTATGTAAAGATTTTAAATTGGTATAAAAAAGATCTAATTCAAATTTCTAACAGCAGACCCGATGTTTCATGGCCAGCAAACCCCGAAGGCACGAAAACAGTCAATGCAATGGGGCCAGCACAATATAATTTAAACCGTCCTGGAAGCACATGGTTATTGCCAGTGGGGGACGTTGGATTGGAATGGTTTAATCAGTTACTGACTTCATATGAATTTTCTGGTTTTTATCTAATGGATCCAGATACCAATGAGCCAGCAGGCTGTAAGGAGTGGATCCGACCAGGTTTTTTAGAAGTAGGTTTTCCGATACCAGCTTTTGATGAGTTGGCTTTGATGCTACACGCTGGTCAGGTTGGAGCGATAGTTCAAAATATCCGCATAGCAACAGAAGCCATGGGATTAGGTTCTTGGATGACTGGAAGCTATGCCGATGATCTTGTTCTCGGCGCATATCCAGAAATTGCAAAAGGATTGGGATTTTCATTTTTGTCCCGAGAAAATACCTTAAATCCGACTTCTACAATGACTTGTCAAGGATTAGAGGGCATTAAAGATGCTGTAATGGTACCTTCAAAAAGATTCCCCAAACCCTTGGATGCAATAAAGTATGTCGCAGATTTGCCGTTAATACAAGGTAGATCTTTACAGGGTACAAGGCTACAGGGATTAGGTTCACAAAGCAGTTCTCTTGATAATGAACAAAATAATTCTGGATTTAATCAAGTTCCCTATCAGGATCAGGTATTTGACACGATACTTAAAACACCCAAGGCTTATATTTCTGATTGGGTAATAGAAGCTGCTGTTAAGACGGTGGAATATATAGTAAATAAATACGGCTGTGCACCCGCATTTATAAATCCGATGAGGGCCAAAATTTCGGTTCAGGTCCATCACGTAGATAAAGGGTTTTATGAAAAGTTTAATATTAAAAATAACTCAGTTGCTTACGGACTAACTGAAGCCATAACAAGTCATTTTGACAATTGGCATCCGCATTGAAAATTATAGGAATCTACAAAAATTAAAACCTGCAGTAGTAGATAAGAGAAATTTAAACAGAAGTTTGGAAAAAACACCAGAAGAAATTATTTGTTAATGCTAAAGGAAAATTTCAAGTGATAATTCAATTAAATGAAGTATTAAAAGTAAGTCGAATCGTCAAGGAAAATTGAGATGCAATCTACTTGGCTCAGTATTTTGGCTTCATATCTTCACCTTATAGCTGTTGCAACTTATTTGGGTGGATCAATAGCAATGGAATTTGTACTAGTACCTGCTCAAAAATCTATTCCACCTGCTCAAGC
>JAJYVQ010000134.1 GCA_021791915.1 Actinomycetes bacterium
CTCTTGGTTGCACTGGTTTTACGGAATCGGTTTTCACAAATGAGTAGAAAGTCTTGACGTGAGCAAGTATGAATACTTTAACCTAAAAGTTTTGATGTTATATATTGTTAGCCTTAATCACTGATATCTATTATCTATGTTTTTAAAGTTTTTGTTGTGAAATAGACTTTAATTAGATACTTTTTTACTTTTGATATTGTTTTTAAGGTTAAAAATTAAATTATTTATTTTGTATTTGATCGATTAAATGCTGAGATAAAATTTAAATAATGGCTATTTTAGAAACCATAAACACTCCTGAGGATCTGACAGAGTTAACTTATGAACAGCTTAATCAGCTTGCTGAAGAGATCAGGAATTTTATCGTAAAGTCAGTTTCGTCAACAGGAGGTCATTTAGGGTCCAATTTGGGCATTGTAGAACTGACTATCGCTTTACACAGAGTTTTCAGTTCGCCCCATGATATAATTCTGTTCGACACTGGTCATCAGGCATATATACATAAGCTTTTGACAGGTAGGAGGGAGCATTTCAAAACCTTGCGCCAGGAAAACGGTTTGTCTGGCTATCCCAATAGAAGTGAATCCGTACATGACTGGATTGAAAATTCTCATGCATCAACTGCGTTGAGTTATGCCTTTGGAATTTCTGAATCTTTGCAACTTCAGGGAATCGGCGTAAAATCCAACAAAATTTCAAATCCCCGGAAAGTTATAGCCGTTGTAGGAGACGGCGCACTTACTGGTGGCATGGCTTATGAGGCATTAAATAATATTGGACACAAAGAGACTCCGGTAATAATAGTATTAAATGACAACGGAAGAAGTTACGCACCTACGATCTCTAAGCTATCTTCAAGTCTCTCGCAGTTAAGGAGCAATCCTTCTTATATTGAAACTAGAGAACGGATAAGAAAACTGGTTAAGGAGTTGCCCTTAATCCACGACTGGGCATATGCGGGAATTCATGGGATTACTTCTGCGCTAAGAGAAGTGATTGAACCTCACGTATTTTTTGAGTCTTTGGGAATACGTTACGTTGGACCGTTCGATGGACACAATATTGAACAAGTTGAGCAAGCTCTAAGAAATGCCACTGTGTGGAAAGGTCCTATTCTTCTGCACTTTTTGACACATAAAGGTAAAGGTTTTGCTCCCGCTGAAGAAGACGATGTTCAAAGGCTACATGATATTAAAGCAGTTATTAGTCATCCAAATTCAACTGCTGAAGTTGCACACACTAAAGGTGATTCACCGGTAACTTATACGGATACGTTCAGTGCCGCACTAATTAAATCTGCTGAAGCCGATGAAAATGTAGTTGCTATTACTGCGGCTATGCCAGGACCAACTGGATTGCTTCCTTTTCAGGCAAAGTTTCCAGAAAGATTTATCGATGTCGGAATAGCAGAACAACACGCCGTTACAGCAGCAGCTGGAATTGCAATGGCTGGAATGAAACCAGTGGTGGCAGTATATTCTACATTTTTAACCCGGGCGTTCGATCAGTTAAATTTTGATGTTGGTCTTCACAATTTAAACGTTACCTTCGCATTGGATCGAGCGGGTATCACTGGAGACGATGGACCCTCGCATCACGGAGTTTTGGATATGGTCTTGTCTTTGGCTATACCAAATATGGCAGTATTTGCTCCATCTTCGGCATTTGAGATGGAGCCTATGTTGGAAGCGGCTTTGGGTTGGGATGGCCCATCTACGATCCGATATCCCAAAACTCCAGCATTGGTTTTGGATAAAGATGAAATCGGAATCGGTTTAAACGCAAGATTAATCGACAAAGGAAACGGTCAGGTTGCAATACTTGCTGTCGGGAAGATGGTTGAATATGCAATAGAGGCAGTTGAATTACTTAAAAATCAAGGGTTGTTACCAACGCTGTATGATGTCCGAATTGTAAAACCCTTAGACAAAACGATGCTTGAAACAGCACTGCAACATGAGACCGTTATGACAATTGAAGATGGGTATTCGTTTGGCGGAGCTGGATCGTACATATCTTCGAAGTTAAGGGAACTTTCAGCTATCACCCATCAGCCGATGCCAGCCATGGAGATTCTGGGGATTCCAACCGTATATATCCCTCAGGCAAAGCCGGTTTCTATACTGTCTCGGTTTGGTTTGGACAGTGCTGGGATTGCTGCTTCAGTTCTTAAGTTAATGGAGCGGTTAAAAAGTTAAAAATAAAAAACTTCTAGTTAAGCCTTGCAATTGTTTGATCTCAAAACATACTGTTTTTTGAAATACCTTGCGACCAATGCTATGTTTTACTAAGTCGTTTTACTAATTTTGGATTCATACCTATAAATGTGTGGTTTTGACTAATACCACGAGGGTAAATGATACTACAAGAGAAAAAGATAATCAACTTTACTAACAATAATTATCTTAAAGATAGAGTTGTTTGGGTCAGAGAGCAATATTAAGCAATTCAGCTTCTAAAACCAATTTCGTCTGATAAGGTTGTATAAATTCACTTTAACAAATTTAATTTTAATTGAATTTCAAATTTTTAGGCTACAAAAAATTTAGTTCGTCGTTCGTCGTTTTTATGACGATCTTAATGTCAGCTTCATTTTTAAGTGGTTGTTCAACTTCTTCAACTGGATCTTTCACAAAGGCGACGCTTCCGACAAGTACAGCGATTTTAGACAGTCGCCCGACTGTATGCCCCAAGATAGTTGCCGATCCCAATCAAGGTAGTGGTCCTTCATCTGAGCTTGGAATATTCCCTTGGCCCAAAGCACCCAGTTCTAATTACACATTAAAGTGGAATCGCCAAGCCCATACTACTGATTCTTTCCCTCCAATTAGACCGTCCAATTGGAATATTTCTGGTGGAAGCTGGAAGCTAACAAGTGCAAGAAGCAGCAATAGCCAAATTAATACAAACCCTCAGGAACTGTGTGGAGTAAAGGGCAATAGCGTCGATTTGGCCTGGCAAAAAACTACGGGTTCTCCCGAAACAGTCATAGCAGTGCTTGATTCAGGTATTGAGTTTTGTGACCCTGCTTTGGTCGACAAAATATATTTAAATCAGAATGCTCTACCGTTGCCAGAAAATGCTCAGGGATTGACAAAACCAGAGCTTATTAAAGAAGGAGTAAAATTTATTGACTCTAATCCTTATGATCTAAATAACTCTGGTATTTTTAATATTCAGCAGTATGCCCAGGATCCAAGGATTCCGAAAGTTACATTTTGTGCCACGCACAAAGGTGGAGGGTACTCTTATGCTGGTATATCTCCAGCTGATTTGATCGACACTTTTGGAACTCCGGGGTCTCCGTATTATATTAATAAATCGGGTCCAGCAGGATTTGAAGATGCAATCTCAGGCTGGAATTTTTTAAACGATAACAATAATCCATATGATAGCGTACATTACGATCACGGCACTGGAGAAGCCGAGGATTCAGCTGGTGCTGCAGGTACGTTAGATAAGGAAGTAGGAGCTTGTCCAAACTGCATGATTCTGCCAGTTAGGGTTGGCGACAGTTTCATAGCATCTGGAAATGCTTTTGGCGAAGGAGTATTGTTTGCAGTTGATTCTGGAGCTAGTATGATTCAAGAAGCATTAGGTACGTACAACGTAACTCAAACTGACACTCAAGCGGTAAGTTACGCAAACGACCATGGGGTTCCCATAATAGCAAGTGCCGCTGATGAAGAAGCAGAACACTATAACTTGCCTGCTGCACTTCAGCATACCATCGTAGTAAATAGCGTAACTCATGCAAGTTCTTTTAATCCTCCGAGTTATCTCTACCTAAACGGATGTACTAACTATGGGGGGAATATAGATGTTAGCGTCGAAAGTGCTTCATGTTCCTCCGAGGCGACAGGAAAAGCTAGTGGGATAGTCGGACTTGCAATCTCGGCTGCAAATATGGCTGTTTCGAAGGGAATAATCAAAGATTATCCTGGTTTAAAAAGTGCAACTGGCAACCCCGTGGCACTTTCTGCAAATGAGATTAAGCAGATAGTGACAATGACTGCAAACGATATAGACTTTAAGGAGGGAGCGGCTGGTTACCCTTCGGATAACTATTCGGTTAAAACAGATTTACCATTGGTTTCAACGTCAAGATATCCGACCACACCCGGATTTGATTCGTATACTGGTTACGGAAGAATCAATGCTGCCAATATCGTTGATAATATATTGGCTGGTAGAATACCTCCGCAAGCGGAAATAACAAACTTAAGCTGGTTCCGAACTTACGGATTAAATCAACAGGTTAACGTTAAAGGTTTGGTGGGTTCGCCCCGAGGAGGCACATGGAAATATGAGCTTCAGATTGGAGCGGGTGTGAACCCGACACAGAGTCAGTTTTATACCGTCGGTTCGGGGAGCGGATCTGGAGTATTTTCTGGAACGTTAGGAACGGTAAATATTGATCAGGTAGCAAAGCTCTTTCCTCCGGGTACAAATTTTTCCACTCTCATTGGAACTGGTTTTACAAAAGGTCCAGACAAGTTGGCTTTTACAGTACGTTTAGTTGTTCAAAGTAATAATAACTTGGTCGGGATGGCCCGTAGGACCGAATATATTTACAACGATCCTACGATGTTAAGTGGGTTTCCTATCTCATATAAGAGTTCTATAGTAGCACCAGTTAAGTTCGCCCCGATTGGACCTGGCAACAGTGAAGTCATGCTAGTTGCAAGTTCTTCAGGTACAATAAGAGCGATACAGCAAAACGGCAAGGAACTTCCAAACTGGCCAGTTAGAACAGATGTCGACATCGGTTATCATCAAGGGGAAAAAGCTTATACCAGTCACAGTGTTACTGCGATACCCCATGGTGAAATTATCGGTGGTGTTGCTGTCGGAGATTTAAGCAACAAGAACGGCAGTTCCATGGACATAGTAGTTACAGACCTGACTGGACGAGTTTACGCATTCAACCAATTTGGCAAACTGTTGCCTAATTGGCCAGTACGGACCGATCCCAACTATTCTTTGCCGAGTATCACAAATCGAGAAAACAGATTACTTCCCGGAATTTTTGGCGCACCAGTGTTGGCTGATTTGACGGGTTCGAACAAGTTGGACGTAATAGCAGCTTCCATGGACCGTCATGTCTACGCTTGGAGTCCAAGGGGTTCAGCTTTGCCGGGTTGGCCCGTGTTGGTAGTTGACAGATCTGAAGTAAGTAGCATCAACCCGATAACCAATCAGGTAACTTTTAATAATTCTGCTGACGCATTAATGGGAACTAAACTTATGGATTCGCCGGCAGTGGCACAGTTAATTCCAAATGAACCACCCGAAGTAATAGTAGGGTCAAATGAGCAGTATCAAACAAGTTCGAATGCGAATTTAGGAACGTTGAATCTGTTATTGGCAGCTACTGGGAATGCTGGGCGGGTAGCTACTTCTAGGATATATGCTATCTACGCAGATGGGAATAATCATACTTTTAGTACAAGCAGTCCGACGGGAGGTTCTGCTTTGACTAGTGATCCATTTCTCCCAAATTGGCCAGTCGCAATAACAGATATCGAACCTTCCGTACTACCCGATATCGGTGACGGAATTTCTGAAAGTCCTGCTGTTGCAAATTTTAAAGGTCAGCCGATTGTTGCTGTTATGTCCGATGTTGGTCCCTTATACTTATTAAACTCAGCAGGTCAGTCAGTTTTAGGTTATACGAGCAGTATGTACAACGTACTTTCTTCGTACCCTCCAGGAAAGTTAAGTCCCGATTCTTCTTCACTGCTTTCTCTGTCGATCCCAGCATTGGGAGCTCCAAGTTTTTCGTATATGAACGGAAAGCTTGTTGTAGCAGCTCCAGCTATAAGCGCAGGCAAAGCTTTAGATTTGGCAGAACCAGCAAATCAAACTCCACATAATTCTCAGGTAGATGTTTGGTCGGTCGATACAGGTAACTTCATACCGGGTTTTCCAGAGAATATGGATGATATACAATTCTTCGATCAACCCACTTTCGCGGGATTTAAAGCAGGAAAGTCGTTTAATTCTTATGTTCTAGAACCGAGTGCATACGGAGATCTGAGAGCTTTTGACTTTAGCGGAAAATCTCTAAAGTCGTTTCCGAAATTTACTGGCGGTTGGGTAACAGGGTCACCATCTATCGGAAGCTTTTCGGCTAAAAGCTCACGATCGATAATTGCAATAGCAAACAGAGAAGGTGAACTGATGGCATGGGAGCTACCAGCTGGAGTATGTGAAATTGCTGGAAACAGTGTTCAAAGTCGGGCGGATTTGTATAATGACAACTATTTCGGTACTAATTTCGGTACTAATGCGCAAATCGATAATGCGAAAAATACGACTTGTCCTTAATCTTTATATTTTGAATCTGACTGTCCAAAATGCTTTTTTGAAGTGCTTTTTGTTGCTGATTTAGTGGTTCTTCGCAGATTAATGGGAAATTTGAACTTAGAATTTCAAGGTTATTTTGTTAGTTTTTCAATTAAAGGTAGTAGATTTAAGCAGAAATAACAGAACCAGTATGTTAATTAAGGATTCTTGTATTCTAAAGAATGCAAAACCTGATTGCGGTATCTTTTTAAAGAAATGGTTTGTTTAAGGAATTGTAATTGTTGATAAAAGATCCCAGTTAGGGTGACCTGCATAGAGAAGTGATCTGATTCTGTAGTTGTTGAAACTTCTAA
>JAJYVQ010000135.1 GCA_021791915.1 Actinomycetes bacterium
AGATCTTTAATGGCTTCTGAATGGTCGTAGGTGACAAATACACCTTTGCCTGCAGCAAGTCCGTCAGTTTTTATGACGTAGCCACCCTGTAAAGTATCTAAATAAGATATAGCTTCGTTATAGTCATCAAATACTCCAAAGTTTGCAGTTGGAATATTTGCCTTTTTTAAGGCTTGTTTCATCCAGATCTTAGAAGATTCAAGCATTGCACCTTTTTGATCGGGCCCGAATATAACTTTGTCTTGTGCTCTGAGTTTATCTGTTAAACCTTCAGAAAGTGGAATCTCAGGACCTATCACAAACAAGTCAGCTTGAATAGATTCTGGAGGAATCTCTGTAGTTTGAATGTTTAAATCTTTTCCAGCTAATTCAATTCCTGGATTTCCTGGAGTTACTATAACGCTGTTTTCAAATTTAGATAAATATAAAGCAAGACAGTGTTCTCGGGCACCTGATCCGACGACGCAAATCTTCAATTTGAAATCACCGCTACCTGACTTCTTTTGGGTCCGACTCCAATGTAGTTTACAGGGATACCTATAATTTCAGATATACGGTTTATATAGTTTTTGGCTTCAATTGGTAGGTCCTCAAAATCTTCAATTTCTGATATGGGGGTTTTCCAACCGATAAATGCTTCATATACTGGCTTTACATGATGCAAATCGCTTTGATGATAAGGCATTTTGTCTGTAAATTCTCCATTTATTTCGTATTTGGTGCATATTTTTACGGTTTCTAACTCATCTAATACGTCAAGTTTTGTAATGGCAAGTTCACTTAAGGAGTTGAGCCTTAAGGCGTGTTTTAACATGACAGTGTCTAACCACCCACATCTTCTTTTTCTACCTGTGTTGGTACCGTATTCGTGACCTCTTTGAACAAGTAGCTCGCTGGTGGTGTCAAATAATTCAGTTGGAAACGGTCCCGAACCGACTCTTGTGACGTAGGATTTTGCTATTCCAATAACTCTTGTTATATGCATGGGTCCAATTCCAGAACCTACGCAAGCTCCGCCTGCTGTAGGATTGGACGATGTAACGTAGGGATAAGTTCCGTGATCTAGATCCAAAAAGGTTGCTTGAGCACCTTCCAAGAGAATATTTTGATTTTTATTTAAACAGTCGTGAATAAAATCTACACTATCGCAAATCATAGGACTGATCTTGGGAGCATAAACGTCTAAAAACTTATGGAGAATCTCTTCGGTATCTATAGGGAGCTGGTTGTAAACTCTGGTTAAAATGGCGTTTTTTTCTTTAGCCATCGACTCTAATTTAGTCTTAAAGATCTTGGGGTCCAAAAGATCCTGAACTCGGAGTCCTATTCTGGTAGCTTTGTCGGCATAACTTGGACCTATTCCTCTTTTGGTTGTTCCAAGTTTGTTTTTCCCCAAATATCTTTCGGTAATCCTGTCTATTTCTAAATGAAAAGGCAGAATTAGATGTGAATTAGAGGAGATCTTTAGCCTACTAGTATCTATATTTTTTGATTCGAGTACCCCTAACTCTTCTAATAGAACAGAAGGTTCAATTACGACTCCATTTCCTATAATTGGAGTTATGTGAGGATACAATATTCCCGATGGAACAAGCTGGAGCGCAAAGGTTTCGTCTTCAACTACAATCGTGTGTCCTGCATTGTGTCCTCCCTGATAACGTACAACTACGTCCATCTGACTAGCAAGCAGGTCTGTAATTTTACCTTTACCTTCGTCTCCCCATTGAGTTCCAACGACTACGGTCGCTGGCAAATGATCCTCCTAAATGTAAAATACTTGACTGTTAAATTTTAGTAGATTGGGAATTGATAGTTTAAAATTAGTTAAAAGATAAGCTTATTGGCTTAGATATTGCCTAATTAACTAGATTTTATCGTTCTAAGAGCTTAAAAGCTTAGATTCTGTATTTTTGCAAGTTAATAAGTTATATAAAGTTAATAAGTTTTGCAAGTTAATAAGTTATATAGAAGACAGTATTTAATCTTTTTCGTTTCACGTTAAATTAATAAAAGCCCAATTTGTCATATAAGTGCCTAATCTGTTATTAAAATCTGACCAGTTACACCTCTAATTAGTTACCTTTTTGCTAATGTAATCTTTGGACTGATGTAACCTTTGGACTAGTGTAACCTTTAGGCTAATGTTTCTTTTGATTCATCTATAAGACTAATGTATAAGGTAGGACAGTTGTATAAGGTAGGACAGTAAATAAGAATATGCCATTATTTATAAAGTTGCACATTAGAATAAAGCTGTTGGCAGCAGCAGAAATTTCATAATAGGAAAATTGTCATAATAGGAAAATTGTTACAGCAGTAGAATTGTCACAGTTTGTTTAAAGCAGTTGTTAAGTTTGATTTCATATTATTTATCTGAACAGTACGTTGGAAGTGACGTTTAAGTGAAAGAGTCCTGTGGCGTTTTCGGAGTATATTATCCAGGCTCTAAAGCTTCTTTTTTAACGTTTGACGGACTTTTTACACTACAACATCGTGGACAGGAGTCTGCAGGTATGGCAGTAAGCGACGGGCAGACTATTACGGTATTTAAAGAGATGGGGTTGGTGTCAAATGTATTTAACGAAACAATACTTACGACACTGGAGGGGTTTTTAAGTATCGGACACACCCGGTATTCAACTACAGGTTCGTCTACTTGGGCAAATGCACAGCCTGCATATAGGCCTATGGGGCACGTAGGTTTTGCTTTGGCTCATAACGGAAATCTGACCAACACTGACGAGTTGGCACAAAAAGTTGGAATGATGCCAGGTATGGTTACTTCGGATTCAGACGTACTGGCTGAACTTATATCTAAGTCCGATAAGTTTTCACAAAAAGATCAAAGCAGGGCATTAGAATCTGCGGTGCTTGAAGTAATTGATGCAGTTAAAGGTGCATTTTCTTTAGTTTTGATGGACGCATATCGCTTAATTGGCATAAGGGATCCTAACGGATTAAGACCTCTATGTCTGGGAGCGTTTTTTAATGACGAGTCAAAGGTAGAACAAGGTTGGGTAATTTCAAGCGAGTCTGCAGCTTTAAATGTAGTTGGAGCAAAATTTATAAGAGAGATCTCTCCAGGCGAAGTTGTGGTTATAGACGAGACTGGAGTTAAAAGTTATTTTCCTTTTACTCAAAAGACTAAAGAGACGCTTTGCATTTTTGAATTTGTATACTTTTCTAGACCAGATTCGATCTTGTACGATAGCGAAGTTCACGGTTGTAGAAGAAGAATGGGTGAACTTTTGGCAAAAGAACATCCTGTTCAAGCAGATATGGTTATGGGAGTTCCAGACTCGGGAATTCCTGCAGCTGAAGGTTTTGCAAAATATTCTGGAATTGCTTACGGTCAAGGTTTAGTTAAGAACCGATACATAGGTAGGACATTTATCTATCCAACTCAAGAACAACGTGCTCAAAACGTGAGGCGAAAGCTTTCGCCGTTGACCGAAAATATTTCCGGAAAAAGACTTGTAGTTGTAGACGACTCTTTTGTGCGGGGAACTACGTCTTCTGCATTAATTAAAATGTTAAGAGAAGCAGGTGCTAGAGAAGTTCATATGAGATTTTCTTCTCCTCCCTTTAAATGGCCATGTTACTACGGTATAGATATTCCCACCAAAGAAGAACTTTTGGCCGCTAATGTTGAAATTGATGAGATTGCTTCAATTATTGGTGCTGACTCTGTGGGATTTTTATCACTTGAGTCGTTGATTTTAGCCATAGGTGCGATAAACAAACAATACTGTAGTGGATGTCTTACAGGTGTCTATCCTTCAAAAGTTCCAGTTAAATTAGATGATTCATCTTCAACAAATGGAATAAATAAAAAAGATGCAGTAATTGAAGCTATCCCAAAGCAGTTTGAAAAAATTTGAAAGGTCTTGATTGTCAGATTCAGAAGTCATATACAATCATAGAATAACTTACAGAGATTCTGGGGTGGATATTAAAGCTGGGGAAACTGCAGTTGAGCAGATTAAAGAACTAGCTAGTTCGACTTTTAGCTCAGATGTGATAAGCAGTATCGGTGGATTCGGGGGAATGTACAGAGTTCCCGTAAAGAACTACAAAAGTCCTATTTTGGTTTCTTCTACTGACGGAGTTGGAACTAAAGCCTATATCGCAAATCTTGCAAATAAGTTCGACACCATAGGACAAGACCTTGTTGCTATGTGTACTGACGATTTAATATGTTGTGGGGCAAAGCCAATCTACATGTTGGACTACATTTCAATTGCAAAACTTGTACCAGAAATTGTCGTAGATCTAATCTCAGGTATAGTTGGTGGCTGTAAATTAGCGGACTGTTCTTTAATAGGCGGAGAAATGGCAGAACATCCAAACTCAAATGGCGACTTTATTTTTGATTTGGCTGGATTTGCCGTGGGAATAGTAGAAGAAGAAAAGATTATAAAAAAATCAATGGTCAGTTCATCAGATATTTTAATAGGTCTACCTTCATATAATCTAAGATCAAACGGATTTTCTCTGGTTCGAAAAGTGGTTTTTGAAATTGCTAATCTAAAACTTGAAGATACACCAATTGAAGATAGCTCACAAACCCTAGAGGAGCTTCTGCTTAGTCCTTCAGTAGTTTATGCCAACAAAATTACCGGGTTACTGGAACGTCATTTCGATGCCATTACGGCAATTGCACATATAACAGGTGGCGGAATTTATTCAAATCTTCAGCGAGTACTTCCGTCTGATTTACGACCTGTTATTGACAAAAATTCTTGGACAAAACCGCCGATATTTGAGTTGATTAAAAAGCTTGGAAATGTGGAAGATCAAGAAATGGATCTGGTATTTAACAACGGAATTGGGTTAGTTTTGGTCGTTAAAAATCATAAGACCGACTCTGTTCAATCTTACTTAAAATCTGTAAATCAGGAGAGTTTCATAATCGGTGAGTTAAAGAAAATCTAGTATATTCTAGATTTATTTGTATAATAACTAGTAAAAACTAGTTATACTGATATATGTGGAAAATATTAGGATTGGCATTGCCGCTGATATATTGGGCGTTAGCGTTGACAAACTCAGAAAGCTTATTAAAGATGGTCTCTTAAATGAAGAGAGAACTTCAGGTGGTCACCGAGTCATAAATACAGGCGAACTCGCTGACTTTTTAAATTTGAACTTATCTTCAAGTTCGAACTACTTACCTAAGTTAAGCGCCAGAAATAAGTTTTTGGGATTGGTAACTAATGTTAAAAGTGACACAGTTATGTCACAAGTAGACCTTATATCGGGTAACAAACGGATTGTGTCACTGATGACCACAGAAGCTGTCAGGGATTTAAATTTAGTTAAAGGAACAATTGCAATTGCTTCGACAAAAGCAAGTGCTATAACAGTGGAAGTGGTGGAAAACCTATGAAAAAATATTTACTAACTATATTTATTGTGTTCACAGTTTTGTGTTTTGGATCCGTACTGACTTCGTGTTCGTCACCGACGGCCAAACCTGCAGTGAACGTGGCTTATGCAGCATCTTTGGAAAACCTTTTTGAAGGTCCAATATCGAAAGGATTTCTGTCTTCGACAGGATACGATTTCAAAGGATATGCGGGCGGATCTTCACTTTTGGCAAATGAAATAGTGTCAAAAGATTTAAAAGCAGACATATTTATTTCTGCAGGTACTTCTGTTAACAGTTTGGTTATGAACAAGCCGATTGGAATTAATTACTACATAGTTTTTGGAACGTCCCCTTTAGTGTTTGCTTATACTGCTAGTTCTAAGTTTTATCAACAGCTTAAAACAAAGCCATGGTATGACGTTGTTACAGAACCAGGATTTAAAGTTGGTAGAACCGATCCGATCCTGGATCCAAAAGGTAAGCTAACTGTCACCTTGGTTGAAAAAGAAGCCCAGCAACTCAATATGCCATCTCTGGCAGGCATTGTAGAAACCAACAGCAACGTATTTCCAGAACAAGACTTGGTAGGTAGGCTCGAATCTGGTCAGTTGGACGGAGGATTTTTCTATCTGTCTGAAGCAGTAGATCAGCACCTTAGCTATCAGTCAATGGCAAACCTGTCTTCTGGTGCAGTTTATACTGTAGGCGTAGTAAACGTATCTAAAAACAAAAATGGCGCAGTAGCATTCATGAACTATCTGTTGTCAAGCAGTGCACAACAAATATTTAATAAAAACGGAATTAAAACTCCGACAAAGTTTACTTTAGTTGGAGACAAAAGTTCTGTACCGAACTCAACTTTAAATATTTTAAATTCCAACAAATAACTCCAAAATCAATAATTTTTAAAAAAGTAAAACTGTGGATAGAACCAAAAAGGTAGCGACAGCTATTTTAAGACCAGAGTTGGTTTTAAAGGGGTTGGCAGCAGTAATTGTAATTTATCTTGGACTGCCGATAGTTTACTTTTTGTTTAGTTCTTTAGACGTTACCTTAAATGATTCACAGTTAATTAGAGCCTCGGAAATATCGGTACTGTCAGCATCGATTGCAACTTTTGTAACTTTTTTAACAATTGTTCCCTTGGTATATCTTTTGGTCAATGCTAAACATCAGGTATTTAGCAAGTTTATCTTTTTTTTAACGGTATTGCCGATTGGGTTTCCACCGCTAGTATCGGGTTTGTTGTTACTA
>JAJYVQ010000007.1 GCA_021791915.1 Actinomycetes bacterium
TATACGATTTAAATGAGGACGGAGACACGATCATTCAAGCCAGACTTGCCGAACGCCTTAAACATTCAGCTCCTACAGTTTCAGCTGTGGTTAAAAAATTAGAACAAGAGGGTGATATCGTTAAGACCGGGAGAAATCTTCAACTTACTGAAAAGGGACTTCAAAGAGCTCAGTCTGTGGTTAGAAAACACCGACTAGCAGAGCGGCTGTTAACTGATATATTGGGTATAGAGTGGCATTTAGTTCACGAAGAAGCTGGTCTATTAGAACACGTAATTTCCGAACGAGTAGAACAAAAAATCATACAAATTACGGGAAATCCATCAACGTGTCCTCATGGAAACCCAATTCCTGGACATATCAAAAGAGATACTTTAAAAAAAGAATACCGACTTACTGAAGCGAATTCGAACACAACTTACCGAATTAGTAGAATAGGTGAAATATTAGAGTCCAGTCCACCTACTTTAAAACTACTTTACGATTGTGGAGTCGTACCCGATAATCATATTTCAGTCATCTCGAATAGTAAAGCTGCCAACAAACATGATTATATTAAGATCAAAACAAAAAAAGGCATAAATGCGATTAAACTGCAAATTGCCCAACAGCTTTGGATTTCTAATTTAGCCTAAACTCAGTAGCTAATCGTATCGTGGAATTAAATCTACTTTTCCGGCGTCAGGTTACCAGAGATAACTTCATTGCAAATTTCATCCATCTTTACCCGTCGGTCCATAGCTGATTTCTGAATAAATCTGAATGCCTGCGCTTCTCCCATATCGAATTCATCCATAAGTTTCCCCTTGGTCCGGTCCAAAAGCTTCCTGAATTCTACTTTGGCTTCTAGTTTATCTTTTTCGTCTACCAGATCACCAATATAAGCTTCTGCGGCCAATACTTCTGCATGCCTAGCCAAAGCAATCTCAATTGCTGGCAACAATTCATTCTCTTGAAACGGTTTGATTAAATAAGCCATTGCGCCCGCATCTCGAGCTTTCTCAATCAGGTCTCTTTGAGAAAACGCAGTCAGAAAAAGAATGGCAGGTTTGTCCAGTAATGTTCCTATCTCCTCTGCGGCTTTTATCCCATCAACACCTGGCATCTTAATGTCTAAAATAACCAGATCTGGTTTACGTTCTTTTACCAATTCGATAGCTTGATCCCCCCTAGAAGCCTCTCCAACAACTTCAAAACCTTGGGCAGTCAGCATCTCTTTTAAATCCAGCCTTACTATAGCTTCGTCTTCGGCAATAATTACTGTGATTTTATTTTTCAATTTATTTACTCCAAAATAACATCCGTGTCAGAAGTTGAAATATTAATTTTAGTGCATTCTGATTTAATTATATTCAGCTTCTAAGTTCCGTATATCTCTTTTTCAATTCAATGATCTGTAACTCCAAGTCACTTTTATCTTTGAGATATACTTCCATGTGACGTTGATGTTCTTGCCAAATCTGTTCTGCTAAAGGTGTCTCTGACACAAGAGCATCAATTCGAGCTCTATCCAGTTCGTCTTGTAACGCCATTATCTGTTCAAGAGCAACCCTCAGTTCAGCTTGTTTTTTTTCTAGTTGTTTTTCAACTGTCAAAAGCTTCTTTTCGTTTGAAAATAACTTCATTCTATAAGCTTATCTTTTAATCTGCCATAATCTTAAGTAAAATCAACGGTACTGCTATGTATTATCCTGTCTTCAAGAGCACTAAAATCAAATTTTTTACCAAGACCATAATGATCCGAGTTTAAATATAGACCAAATTCCTGTCCTTTAATACACCGAACTTCGGGTTCGTCACATAAATTAATATCTAGCCCACGATCTCTGAGTGCAAAGTCAAAAGTCAAATTAAAATATGGAAGTGAAGCCATGAGCAAGTCTACAAATTTACCAATTTCTGAAGCAAAATTTCCACCAATATATCCGTTGATTCCTAGATCCTCCAAAATGCGGTGGAATTTTAGAGTTTCTACGATTCCTCCCATCCTTCCAGTTTTTACACAAGGAATATCACAAGCTCCGAGTTCAATAAGATTTTTGCCAATTTTGCTGGACACAATCGGTTCATCCAAACAAATCGGAGATGCGATTAATCCGCCCAGCCTACTATGTTTTAAAATTTCGTCTCGGTCAAACGGCTGTTCAATTAATCTCAAATTTAGATCATCAAGTTCTCTAAAATAGTTTAAAGCCTCCTTAAATGAATCAAAGGTTTCGTTAGCGTCGACAAAGATTTCTAAGTCATTAAAACTGTTTCTAAGTTCTTTTATTACTTCCGTCTTTATTGATGGATTAATTTTAACTTTGACCCTTGAATATTTTTTATTAACCAGGGAGTCGACTTCAGAAATAAGTTCTTTTATGGGTTTGGTTCCATCGATAACCGCTCCAAACTTAATAATCTTCGAACTTGTATCTAGAAGTGACTGCAGGTTTAAATTGCTAATTTTGAGCTTCAAATCAATTAAAGCCATCTCAACAGCGGATTTTGCCATGTTATATCCCTGAATTTTAGAAAAGAGTTCGTGAAGCTCGCAAAGACTAATCCCGTTAGTAAAGTTTTTCTTTAATTCCCTCAAGATAAACTCTTCAAGTACAAAAATCGACTGATCGCAGTACTCATAGGTGTAATACGGGAGCTCCAATGCTGCACACTCACCGTATCCCACTATCTCTGATGCATATACTTGCACAAATGCAATCGGGCGGTTGTAATAAATAATCTTATTCGCCTTTGTTGTCAAAGGAGTTCTAATCGTAGTGTCAGCTTTGATAACAGTGATTTTATCAATCACAGTCTTTGAGTCATTTTCAATAAATTCAAAAAATTTTTCGTTATTCATAAATAAATATCTTTAATTACACTTCCACATTCACAAATCTTAAATCACGAACTTTTAAATACAAATTTTAAATTAAATAATTACAGTAAAGACCATAGCCAAACAAATAATGGCGGTTATTGCAAAAGCCCAATAGTCGCCACCATGAACTGTTTTTCTAACGCCTACTACCTCGCTATAACCACCTCTAGCTTGCATAGCTTCACTCATCTCAGCTGCTCTTCTTACAGCAGAAGATATTGCTGCGGTAAGTAAATTAGCACCTTCGACAAATATCTCCCGAACTGTTGTTGCGGTTTCAAATGCTGGTTTATGCATTCGACGCTGCTTTTCGGCTGCTGCCAACAATCTGAGTTCTTCTAATATCAACGGAATCCCTCTTAAAGAAAGAGCAAATACGTTTACGAATTCAGTAACAGGTACACCTATCCTACGAAAAGGTTTGCCAAGAGTGGAGATCGAATCAATAAATTCTCCAAGTCGTGTAGTCCAACTTATAATAATAAGACACAGAAGAACTTCAATTGAAAAAAGTAAAAATTCCATAAAGGTTATAATCCCCCCAATCTTCACAGATGCTGAGCCGATATGTAAAACAGGATTGGATGCATTAGAGGTTATTCCGGTAAGGATTCCAGAAAATATGACAAGATATATCAGCCACTTTGGAACTTTCGGCACTGCCCCTAACGGAACTTTCGATACCATCCAAACTGCTATCAATGCTATGCCAAAAATACCAAGCGACCACCAATTTACAGTAAGAGTGGCAAAAGTAGTAAGTAAAATTAATGCAATTATTTTTGTACCAGCCCATAAGGAGTGAATTTTTGACGGCCTGTCAACATATCTGAATATCACAACTTGTTTTGATTTTGACTTCATGGGGTGTTTGTCCTAGTTGTTTTCCATTCTGCGCTAGCTCCGTCAAATACAATAGTTCCGTTGGATAAATGTATAACACGAGAACATACTTCGAACAGTTCTTCATAGTCATGAGTTACCACAACGGTAGCAATTCCCATTTTGTGCAAGGAAGCAATAATATTCCTTACCTTAAGTTTTGATCCGAAATCTAACCCTGCCAGCGGTTCATCAAATATTATAAGCTTTGGCATTAAAGCTAATACCGATGCGATGGCAACTCTGCGTATTTCTCCCCCGGATAGCTCAAAAATCGATTTGTCCATTATTTCATTTGGCACGAACCCTACCGCTTTTAGACAGGATTTTATCAACTGCTCAGGAGTTGCATGTTCTATGGCAACTATAGGTTTTACGCTATTTTTAACATTTCGTTCAGTTAGTTGAAATATGGCATGTTGAAATACTATTGCAGCGGGAACGCTTTCTTTCAAGCTATTAGACTTTGGGACATTAGAAATTCGCTCAGCATTTTCGATGTTTGAATCTGTACCTGTTAAAAGGGTTATCTTTTTTAACCTATCAAATATTGATGAATCATTTGTTCTAGTATCATGGTTATCTGGAACTTCGGTAATTTTTTCATAATCTACTTCATCTAAAGTTTTTTTGTTCGATAAATTTGTAATTTGTTCTAAATCAGTTTTTCTCTGGTCCCATACTACCTCTCCTTCAGTTGGATTAAGCAAACCAGACAAGATCCATCCCAATGTCGTTTTCCCAGAGCCGTTGTCTCCCACGATCATTATTGATTCGCCGGATTCAATATCAATATTTATACCTTGTAAAGCGCAAGTTGCCCAAGGGGTTTTGTCAAGATATACATGACCAACATTTATAAGGGAAAGTATTTTGTCGCAACTCACAGTTGTATTTAAATTGTCTGGGTAGTTAATTCCAGTCATATGTTCATCCTCAGCTGTATTCGAATTAGCCAAAGCTAGCAGATCCTCATAGCTCAATTCAGAATAGTCAAATAAATCAGATACCGTATTTGTAACATTTGATCTGGATATATGTGTTCCAAATTCATATAAAAAAGAACTGATGGGCTTGGTCTCATTAGTCTCCGTTTGATCTGCAAGAAACTCTTCTGAGTCAGCATCGTTTACAGTTTGGTCATCGGTATTCAACAGTTCTGATACCGATTCACCTCCTGAGGAAGTTTCGTTTTTAATATCTCGATTTTTGCCATTTGTATCGGCGATGAGTTCTTCTTTGAATTGATCAATGCTATTGTCAAAGACTGACATTTCATTGAGATTATCGTTCAAATAACTTTTATACAAATGAAGCTCATCGGAGCTAAAATAGCTTTTTATTTTACCATTTTCAATTAAATAAGTCTTATCTGCGAGTTCCAAGTCATTTAATAGATGAGATATATGCACTACGCTACTTCCCCCAACTGATATCTCCTTCAACAGTTTGACTATCTGATGCCTTCCCAATGGATCTAAAAGGGCCGTAGACTCGTCTGAAATTAGTAGTTTGGGATCTCTGCTCAAAGCAGCAGCTAATGCGAGTCGCTGAAGTTCTCCTCCAGATAGCTGCGATGTTTCACGTTTTCTAAATCCAGCTAAACCAACTGTAGACAATACCTTATCTATATCTATTGAACCAGCTACAGATTCCTCTAATCCCCAAACTATATCATCTTCTACCAAAGATCCCAACACCTGAGATTCTGGCCTTTGAAAGATTACAGACGTTCCTCCCATCTTTCCCAATCCGACTTTGCCCGGTCTAATCACAGATCCTTCACACGGAGTCAATCCCAAAAGTATTTTCCCAAGTGTGGACTTACCTGAGCCATTTTCACCTACAACACCAATTAACTCTCCCTGGTCAACCTGCATTGAAATGTCTTTAAGTGCATAATTTTCACTGCCGTTATATTTAAATGAGACACTACTTAAAATTACAGGAACAGGCTTAATTAAAATATTCGCTGTGCCTTCGCTATCTAATAGCTTTTTTTCTTTAGCAAACGGTTTTGAAGTTGAATTACTATCGTCACTTGGATCGAACTGCAAATTAGTTCCAAAATCAGTTGCAGTCCCCCTCAGATTTTTCAACACCATTTTAAGAATCGGTCGTGAAATAAAATCCATCGCTATAGAGACAATCAGCATTGACAACAACACCGATATCGGAAACAGTAGATACCAATTGGCAGTCATCCACTTGACCAAAGTTTCCAAATCTCTCGATCCACCGTAAATTATGGCCCCGACCCTGTGAATCACCGAAAGCATCCCACTATACCAGCTTTTAGAAGAGGAATGAGGATGAGTTTTTAAAAATTTACCAGCCGCTAAGCCTATGTTTCCGATTCCGTTCCATAACACCCTAATTTGAGCAATCGTCAACTTACGTGCTTTCACAAATATAACTAAAAGCAAATCACCAATAATAGAAACCGGGATTGCACCTTTAACTAATGAAATCGCTGTTGTATAAAGGAACTTTTTCCTTTTTACAAATGAAATACCTACTGCAGCTCCCAAAATACCCGCCAAATAAACCTGGAGAGCCAATGTAGCCCCTCCGATTAGTATCGCAATAGCGATAGTCGAGGCCATAGCAAAATAGGTTGCCCTCTTTCTGTGACGCACGGTGATTAACGCAAAGGGTATCACGGACAACCACTGCACTAATGCACCGATTGAAATCAACCAACCAATCAACTGCAACCCAAGGGCAAGATCTCCCAGGAGAGCTGCCTCGGCTAATTCTAAGATCGTAAGAGGTTGTTTATTCTTAACTATTGAGTGCGACAAACTATTTTTTTCTCATTTAAAGATTAAAGCAAACTAAATTTCAACTATTTAAGCATAATCTTTAATCAATATTTTTTCCAAAATATTTAATTTCGTTCAGTTGCCAACTTATTCTTGGGTTACTTGAATTAAAGCTTAATGTATAATTTCTAAATGGCCTAAATAGATACAATTTCTACGCCTAGTTCACATTAAAACTTAATATAGGACTAAGGATATATTTCGATATTAGCCAAAGAAATTATGTCACAATTGCCAGAGCATTGATATTAAATTGATAGTCACGCTTAAGATTTAAGTCAGAATTGAATTAAATTATACCAGTCGTTTATTTTACTAATCACTTATCATACTAATCAACTAAAATACCCCTGTAACATATGAAACGATACTACTGGCACCAATTTAATTTAAAATATATCCCTGCTAGCAAAAAAAAATATCTTGTTGTAATTAAGTCATTAAATAGTACTTAATACTTTAATTAGTCTGTGAAACAAATACTTGTCATCAAAAATATAAAACACCAATTGTATGGTACGGTGATCTTAAAATAAAATAATTTCACAAACTGTCTAATCGATTAGAATTAAATGAGTGGCAACATTGCTTTAAATATTTTAACTTAAATGCCCGGGTGGCGAAATTGGTATACGCGGCGGACTCAAAATCCGTTATCTTTGCAGATGTGCGGGTTCGACTCCCGCCCCGGGCACGCCAATGGTAAGTTGGTTCAACTTTTAGAAACTTGACAATTTATAATTAAAACTTTATAGTTTAATTTGTTTCTATGCCTAAGGCAAATTGCTACAATCTCATTAGTGAGTTAATGAGCATTATATGACGTATAGCTTACAAATAGGAAGAATTACCTTATGTCAAACACCGAAGTTGAACTACCTATAAGCAAATTTAATAGCAATTTGGTAGCCTATATAGATTCAGTGATAAGTAGATTCAGTGATAAAAACACTCAGTGAAAGATAAAGCCTTACTATGATAGCCTTCGTATTTCCTGGACAAGGTTCACAAAAAATCGGTATGGGAGCTTCGTGGGTATCCCATCCAGCTTTTGAATTGGTTAATGAAGCATCACATATTTTGAATGAAGATGTAGAGTATTTACTCCTCAAAGCCGACATCGACCATCTAACTAGTACAGATAATGCACAGCTTGCTACTTTCCTTCAATCATTAATTGTGTTGGATGCCGTAGAGAGAATGGGATTTGAGCCAGTAGTAGTGGCTGGGCACAGTTTAGGCGAATATACCGCTTTGGTGGCAGGTGGAGCCATTTCATTTGAAGACGGATTAAAACTAGTTAAAGCCCGAGGAAATGCAATGAAAAAAGCTACCGACATAGCAGACGGTAGTATGGCTGCCATTTTGGGTACTGAACTAAAGCTAGCAGAGATTGCATGCTCCTTGGCAGGTATTGATTGTGTCGTGGCAAATGACAACTCTTCCAATCAAATAGTGATATCAGGACCTAGTGAGGAAATAGATAAAGCTCTAATCTACCTTAAACAGTTTGGTGCAAAAAAAACAGTCAAATTACAAGTAGGTGGCGCATTCCACTCGAGACTTATGGCACCAGCAAGATCGGAACTGATTAACTCTCTTTTGTCTGTAAACTTTAGAGATTCGAGCGTTCCTATTATTACAAACATAGATGCGTTACCGCACATTAATGGTGAAGACTTTTTCTTACTCGAAGCGGCACAGTTAACTTCCCGGGTAAGGTGGCGTGAAACTATGCAGCAATTATCGGAGATGAGTGTTTCGGCTATAGTCGAGCTCGGTCCAGGATCAGTTTTAACTGGGTTATCGAAAAGAGAACCCTACTTAAAAAATGTCCAATGCATTTCTATCGAGACCCCTGAAGATTTGGATAAACTATTACGTTTAACCGATCCCGACATAGCCAATCTTGATGATGAAATAAAACAAGATATAGTCGGCGAATCTCTGTACACAAAGCTCAGAGTAATTCTTTCACCTGCTTCGGGAACATTTATTCCAAATAGCTCATTCGAGTTTGCAAATAAAAATCCGGAAATTCCCTTTGAAAAGATTTTAAAAAACATAGTAATACTCGAAACGGGAGACCTAATCGGAAATGTTGACTCAGTACCGATCCTTTCCCCATTTAAAGGAATATTAAAAGGACTATTGGCAATACCATCTCGCAGGGTTGAAAAAAGCGAACCACTATTCTGGCTAGTTACAACAGAACAAGATTAGCAATGACTCTTATTATGTTCAACAACTTCGCCACGGTAATCGTAGTTGCAGTCTGCTTCGTTCAATTCAATGCGCCAGCTATAGGTACACAACATATGCTTCGTCAAATAAAGCTTTCACAGTATTGATCTATTTGATTCAAATAGATCAATACTGTGAAATTCAAATACTGTGAAATTCAAATACTGTGAAATTAATTAAAGTACACTTTGAAACAATATTATATTGAAAGAATATACCGAGAGGAATTGATATGAGCGGAAGTTCTATTATAGGCTGGGGTAGCAGCCTACCAGACAAAATAGTTACTAATTTTGATTTAGAAAAAGTTCTAGACACTAATAACGATTGGATTGTCGAAAGAACAGGAATAAGAGAAAGGCACATAGGGGGGACTACTGAATCTTTGGCAACCCAAGCAGCCACAGAAGCTGTCAAACAAGCTGGAATTGGTCTCGATGAATATGGAGGTCTGATACTCGCAACAACTACCCCCGATAAAACAACACCCGGAACTTCTGCCGCCGTCCACAAGAATATTGGCATTTCAGGTTTTGCTTTTGATATAAACGCCGCATGTGCTGGCTTCATCTATTCATTTGTAGTGGGACACCAACTTGTTAAAGCTTTAAACAAACCTATAGTAGTAGTGGGCTCAGATACACTTTCTACAATTACAGATATGACGGACCGTACCACTGCAATTTTATTAGCGGATGGTGCAGGAGCTTTAATAATCGCTCCAAACGACAACAATGACTGCCTCTTGAGCTTCGATTTACAAGTTGATGGCAACTTAGAAGACATTTTATACTGCAACCTAGGAGGTTATCTTAAAATGAACGGTAAAGAAGTCTTTAAAAAAGCAATCAGAGCTGCAGAAAAAAGTGCTTTAAAAGTAACTGAACAAGCAGGATTCACAATGGCAGATATTTCTCTATTAGTTCCCCATCAAGCCAATCAACGTATTATGGATTCGCTGTGTGAAAGACTAAGTATTCCACGCGAAAAATGTGCCTCGGTCATAGAATCAACTGGCAATACTTCATCGGCATCAATTCCCTTAGCATTAGTAGATTCAATTAAAAAAGGATCGCTACAATCTGGTGACCTTATCTTAATGACTGGTTTTGGAGCTGGAATGACGTGGGGAAGCGCATTAATTAAATGGAGTTAAATTAATATGGTTTTAGAAGCTAAGAATTCAAACATTATTTTAGTTACCGGCGGCAATAGAGGAATTGGACTTGCTACGCTAAAAACATTGGCAGAAAATGATAACAATACATTAATTTCCACTTATAACTCTACCTTGCCTACCGACAATATATTTGATCGGACGAACGTCGAAGCTATTAAATGTGACATAACTAGCGGAGAAGAACTTGATTCACTCTTTCTCAAAGTCAAAGAGGATTTTGGAGATCCCTTAACCTTAATATGTTGTGCTGGAATCACTAAAGATGCCCTGATACTGAGACATAAGGATTCTGACTTTGAAAAAGTAATTAACTCAAACTTAAATGCCGTATACATGACAGTCAGAAGAGCAATTCCTGCTATGATCAAAGCTCGCTTTGGTCGAATTATCTTAGTGTCTTCGGTGGTGGGATTTATGGGATCCCCCGGACAGATAAGTTATGCGGCTTCCAAATCAGCAATGTTAGGTATGGCCAGGTCGATAGTCAGGGAATTATCTTCCAGAAATATAACAGCAAATGTCGTAGCTCCTGGAGCTATCGATACCGATATGTTAAAGTCAGCAGGAGATAAGCGCATTCAAGAGATGACTGCTTTAATTCCGCTGGGAAGAATTGGCGAAGCCCAAGAAGTCGCCGACACCATCTGTTTTTTAGTCTCAGAAAAGGCTTCCTATATTAACGGCGCAGTCATTACTGTCGACGGTGGGTTGGGTATGGGGTATTAACATTAACGGAATTCTAAAATTAAGTGCTCGTCTCATCTCAAATTAATTATAAAACTCTGCCAAATTATAAAACTCACCTCAGTTTTATAAAGTAAAATGTTTAAGTAAATTTATGAAAGGAAATTTAACAGTATGACAAAAGAAGAAGCTTTTGAAAAGTTTAAGTCTTGCGCCGTAGAGATACTGCAAGTCGAACCAAATCAAATAACTAGCGAAGCAAAATTCAGCGATGACTTAGACGCCGACAGTTTAGATCTTACAGAATTAGTAATGTCGCTTGAAGAAGCGTTTGATATCGAAGTAGATGAAGAAGAACTAGATGGAATAGAAACCGTCGGACAGGCATTTGACTTAGTCTATTCAAAAGTTAACTAAGACATGCGGGTTGTAGATCGATCAGTCGAACGAGTCAACCCCGACGGTACTGCAAGGCAAGTTGCCGTAACTGGCATTGGAGTAGTTTCAAGCTGTGGCATCGGAGTTGACAATTTTTTTAATGGCTTGTTGAATCCAAGTAATCTTGAATCTCCACGCAGGGTGCTAAATCTAGATGTTAATGATTTGTTTGACCCTAAAGAACTGAGGCGAGTTGACCGATTCTCACAGATCGCAACCAAAGCCACAAACGAAGCATTAATTCATGCAAAACTTATCGACGATAGTGACAAATTAATAGCTGCTGTCGATCCTTCACGTGTCGGTGTGATGATAGCCACCGGTGTTGGGGGGCTAGAAACCCTTGAAACTCAAATTGAAGTCAGGCTCAATAAAGGAGCCAAGAGAGTATCTCCTTTTCTAGTACCTATGATGATGTCGAATGCAGCATCAGCAAATATCTCAATGAGATATAAGTTTCAAGGTCCTTGCGAAACAGTCATTACTGCATGTGCATCCAGTACTCATTCTATAGGAAATGCAGCAAGGCTAATTGCCACTGGGAGATGCGATATCATGATAGCCGGCGGATCTGAAGCCCCATTGACTGAAACTGGAATCGCCGCTTTCAGAAACATGACCGCACTGTCTTCGAGCGATTTTTCAATGCCGTTTGATATTAACAGGGACGGTTTTGTAATTGCAGAAGGTGGCGCAACATTAATCTTGGAAGATCTAGACCACGCAAAAAGTAGAGGTGCAACCATATTGGCTTTAATTTTGGGAGCTTCTTCTACCGCAGATGGTCATCATATTACAGCGCCAGCTCCCAATGGTGTAGGTGCTTTAAATTGTATGCAATTGGCCCTTGAGGATGCTAATTTGGCTCCCAATGAAATTAAACATGTAAATGCCCACGGTACTTCTACCCCATTGAATGATGCCGCAGAAGCCGAAGCTATCGAAAAGTTATTTTCGGTTAAAGTTCCCGTAACTTCAGTTAAAGGTGCCATCGGACACGCTTTAGGTGGCGCTGGCGCAATTGAAGCGGTTGCAAGCATACTCACAATTCAAAAGAAACTCATCCCTCCGACAATAGGGCTGAAAGAAATTGATCCAGCATTCAACATCGATATTGTAAAAGATTCTCCAAGACACTTTGAGCCAGGAAATATAATTTCAAATTCCTTTGGTTTTGGAGGTCACAACGGCTCCATAATAATAGGACCAGCGAACCAATAGATAACAACCTATTTGAGCAATAGATTGTATGGCAAAAAGCTACCAAATAACCGAGTGCAAGCTTTTAAATTCTTGTCGGTCGGTTTAAAACTCACTAGCTCTTAAGATACTCTTTGAGTTCATTTAAAATGGGAATTGGACCAGGATCGATTCCCAATATTTCAGCCATCTTTAATGAAATTAAGTCAGTCTTATAAATGATATCAAAGAGCTGACAAAGGTCACAATCACCGTGAGCTTTTATCTCAATTATATCTTTCACCTGCTCAGTTAATTGATCTTTCACCCATTTCATACGCCTTAGCATTTGAGGGTGAACATTGTCAAATTTAATTTGAACTAATGATATCGCCTGTCTAGTAACGTCACCCATAATTCCCCAGCCAGCAAGTTCATTGTGACAAAGTTCAGGATATAAGTTGGAAAAAGCAGGTGATTTTACATTTTCATTTATCTGTTTTTTGAATCGGTCTACTGCAACTTGACCAATTCCATATGACGAATAAATTAGCGGAATAGTATTGACCAAAGAATTTGCAGTATGTTCAATTAAGCTAGAACCGTATATATCCTTAAGTTTCATCAGATGATTTATGGTAACATCTAGCCAATTCGAAGCCCCTGGAATAAGTCCAACTTGTTCAAGTATCAACAGGACTGGAACTGTCATAGCTCCAATGGCTGCCCTGGGCTGAGGAATCGAACTAGGAAGCTCAATGTGGCTAATATCCCAGTCAGATGCGAGTTTTTTTAGATTTCCTCCAGAGCTAACTGCAACCATGCATGCACCGGCCTCAAAACACTCTTCTGCAGCAATGACGGTCTCTTCTGTGTTACCAGAAAATGAAATAGCAATTACTAACGTAGTTGTGTCAACGAAAGCGGGTACTTCGTATGATTTGATAACCGATACTGGTACTGGTGATATTTGATTTGCAAAACTGACTGCGATATCTCCGGCAATTGAGCTACCGCCCATTCCTAAAATTAGAACATTTTCGATGTTTTCATGAGCAATTAAATCTAATGTTTCGTAACTTTTTTTGGCAAGTGCCATCTGTTCAGGAAGTTCAATTGTAGCTTTAAACATGTCAAGAGTATCTAGCGTCATAAATTATTTCTAAGTTAAATGGTTTCTAAGTTAAATGGTTTCTAAGTTAAATGGTTTCTAAGTTAAATGGTTTCTAAGTTAAGTAATTGTTGTGGTTACTTATTATTATTAGTCTGATTGTAAAAACAGATACCGAAATTAAGATTCAAAAGTCGGTTTAATATCGTGACTCTTAATTAATTCCTGCAACCTTAAGTCCTCTTTTGAATCTACTGATATTGCTTCTGATATTAGAAGTACGGGAATGTTCTCTTTAATAGGATAAATTCTACGCAATCTCGGGTTATAAAAGATATCCTCAGATTCAATATAATAAAGAGGGCCCTTATCTTCTGGACAGGCTAAAATACTTAACAAATCTTCATCAATTTGGGCCATAGCTATTATCTCTCCTAACTTATTTTCCTAATTTTAAATTGTCTTAAAATACTGTACAAATATTTTGCTGAGGCAAAACTACTATTGAACAAAGTTTTAGTAAACTTCGTATCGAATCAATAGATAACCAATTTTATTGTCTTAATTACAAATAAAATACAATAATTTGAAAAACTATACTATTTACTTTTATCACTTATAGACTTTATCAAATTCAGCAGTTCAGTTAAATGCTGATTCATGCTTTCGATACTATCAGCTTCTACATTGATTCTGAGCAAGGGTTCGGTATTTGATGGCCTTATATTTACCCACCAACTACCGTAGTCAACTGTTAATCCGTCGAGCTTGTCGACTTCTGCGGATTGACTGGAGAAATAAGCCTCCAACTCTGATAGAACTTCTTGAACATTAATAACTTCTACGTTCTTCTCTCCTGAAGCAAAGTACTTTTCAAAAGGTTTTCTTAGTTCAGAGAGCTTCTTTTTTGACGTATAAATAAGCTCTAAAACTACAAATGCTGCAATTAAACCAGAATCAGCCCTAAAATTGTCTTTGAAATAGTAGTGACCCGAATGTTCACCTCCAAAAAGTGCCCCGGTTTCAGCCATCGTCTCTTTTATGAAAGAATGACCAACCCTAGTTCTGATCGGGACTCCTCCGTTTGATTCAATAGTTTCGCGTACAACTTTTGAACATATTAAATTGTGCAAAATAGTAGAACCTGGGTATTTTTTTAACATTGACTGAGCAACCAGTGCGGTAGTTAACGACCCCGAAAGCGGCTTACCTTCATCGTCAACCAAAAATACTCTATCAGCATCACCATCAAAGGCTAATCCTACATCGGCATCAGTTTCTAATACTCTTTGTATAAGGTCTTGTTGATTTTCTTCCTGTATGGGGTCTGCTGGGTGATTAGGAAAAGTACCGTCCAATTCTGGATATAAAATTTCTAACTCGACATCCATATTGCTGAAAGCTACTGGTACTATTAGCCCACCCATACCGTTAGCTGTATCGGCAATAATTCTCAACCCTTTAAAATCATGTAAGTCTATAAAACTTTGAACATGAACAATAAAATCTTCCAGTAAGCTATCTGTTGAAATTAAATTTTCATCGCCTTCTATCGAAGAGCTTGTTGGTAGCAGCTGCCGACAAAGTTGTTTGATTTGCTTAAGTCCCGTAGCTTCACCTATTGGGGCGGCTTTTGGTCCACAGAGCTTTATTCCGTTATATTGGGCTGGGTTGTGCGATGCCGTAAACATAGCTCCTGGCATATCAAGCACACCTGAAGCAAAATACAGCATATCTGTAGAAGCCATACCGATGTCGATGACTCTAGTACCCGTGGCAGTTACTCCCTCGCAAAATGCTTCAACTAGCATCTCACCTGTTGGTCTCATATCTTTGGCTACCACAATTGATTCAGAATTTTTCAATTTTGCAAAACTATATCCGATAACTCTTGCTATACTTTCGTCCAACTCCTGAGGGCAAAGCCCTCTAATATCATATGCTTTAAATATCTTGTCTAAGTTTTCAATTTGTTGCTCTAGCAAAGCTTTACCTCTTTTGCTTACAATAATGCTACCTGAGTAAAATTTTCTATTTTTAGGCAACATCTTGATAATCAATACTAATCCAATTAATCCTATACCACTTATAAAATACTCTAGCCAGTTTATAGGAGTAGCTCCAAAATATACTGTTACATGATTTCCAGTTGGAATTACCACCATCTGGTTTGGAAAGATTCTATAAGGACCAAGAGCATTTACAGCATGAAAATTTGGAAAATATGAGATTTTTATATCAACAGGTACGTTTATTCTGTTTACGTTAAAACTTATGGAAGTAAGGCTACTTTTTAAATTCGTTATCTTAACCGATGGCAGTTTACTTTCAGTCAATTTCGACAAATTGACACCCTTTTTGCTCGCTAATTCACCAGAGTAGTAGTTAATGCGACTCCAATAAGCAGGTCCGTTGCTTGCAACTTCAATTCTCCAATCACTAGGAGATAAATACCAACTCTGTGCTGCTGTTGTCCACGAACCGATTGTAGCGGGATTTGAACTAGGAATTTTAGTTAATACAACTGGATTGCGACTTAGAGGAGTTACCAATGAGGAATTTGCAACCTCATAAATATACCAAGTTACAGTTGATGGAGGAGAATAAGCAGATGGTATGTTATAGGGTCCGAGCGTGCCAATGAGAGTTAATGAGGGATTGATAAGCGCTTCTTGGTTTATTTCCTCCGATGAAACCATAAGATATTTCACCCCCATTAGCTGTAAATGCTTCACACCTAAGCTGACATCCTGAAGGTTCGGATCATAGTTAAGCCCGACCATGGCTTCATCTGGAGCAGCAGATAATTCAGCCTGATTTAAAAAGTGGAACGGGGTTGTCGCAGAAGATTCAAAAAATAGACCTTCCTCGGAATCGATGCAGTTATTTGTAAAATACGGCAAGAGCATTAATGCCATAGGAGTACCAAACCTGTCCAAACCAGCAGAATATTCCCAAAATGCACGACCGCAACCATACTCTTGGCCGATTTTATTCATTTTATTCATTATCCCTACATATTCATTGTATGAAGGCTTTGCCTGATATCCTGTAAAGTTCCAGTTAACCCAACCTTCAGCACTATTTGAAGCTACATTACCTAAAAGAGGGATCTGAGCATAACCGTCTGATCCTGCGTCAAATGTGGTTTGGTAAACAATAAACAAGCTAACTGCGCCAATTACTAGAGCTACAAGCGACTTTGCGGCATTATTTCGCCTAACGGGAATTTCTGGCCAAATCAAGTTCATAGAAGACTTGAGGCCTTTTGCAACTAATATGGCGATCTCCGCTAAACCTAACCCCGCTAAGGCATAAATAGCCAAAGCATAAGTAGGAAGTAACCTTTCATTAAATAGCTTTGAATCTGCTGGCAAATATCTGAATAATAATGCCGAGACGACTCCCACTACCATAAAAACTGTCGCTACGGGACGCTTCTTTATTATCGGCAATATTGCAACTGCCATAGTAATCATTAGAGCAAGGTAGAAGCTGGCTCCAAACATGATTGTCACACCACATAATCCCAGCATTGCCAAACAAAACTCATACTTTGAACAATTAAAGAGAGCAAAAAATACCCCCAAAAATGCAACCAATATAACCCACCGATAGTCATTTGGGATTAAATATGAATAATAATTCGTTACCTTGGAGTAACCCATATTGGTTGTATATGACAGATTAAAAGCAAAGTTGAGTGCCCAAAATGCCATAGTTGCAGAAGCTACAACTCCTAAAAGTAGAGTTCTAAGAAAAACTGTGAAATATACCCTAGACTTATTAAATACAATTATCGCAACTAAAGTAGCAACAATACACAAAAGTGCTCCCAAGAGATGGCTCATGGTAGCCAAAATGAACAAAATCGCCGTGAGAGCAGCGCCCTTGGAACTTCGGTACCACCTAATCAAGGAAGCAAAATAGAAAAGGCTGAACAAAAGAGATATCGAAAACGAATATTCCCCTGCCATCGTTGAAAAGATATTTCCACCGTCAATCTGATATGACTGATTTATAAGGTAAGAAACCATCGCAACTGCCATCATCGACGACATCGGGTGAGGCAGTTTAGAGGATCTGCCTACCAACCAAATTGCAAACGGCAAAAGTATTGGACCTATTGCAACCACAAGCTTAAAAGCCACAACATATGGAATTATTACTGACAAAAGTGAGATAATCAAAGCAGGCAATGGAAAGTAAAATATGTTAATTGGCCACCCGTTGTACCAATCGGGACTCCAACCAAAAATTTGTCCGTTTGGAATCAAGTGATTTAGTAAATAGTGAGGTACCTCTAAGTGTCCCCCATAATCTCCACCTGTAGGAATCGAATTCGAAAATATCAAGTGTGGTTGCATCATCATTGCTGCAACGATTGTTGCTATAAGCATGATACAAAGATCTACAAATCCATTTACCCCTTGTTTTTTTAACCAATTGCTCATTGCCACAAACTATTTCTCGCTTACCTTTGCTTAAAAGCTTTAGAAAATTTAGATTTTGAATTTTCCTGAGCTTTTTGTATACTGAAAAACATCAGAGTCAAGTTATCACCGATTTAACATATTAAAAGTCATCGCGAACTTATCAACATAACAGCTGCTACAGAATTAAACCCGATATGGGCAAAAATTGTAATGCCTATCCGATTAGTTCTATATGCTAGATATGCCAATAAGATGCCAAAAAGTGCCAGAGCGGGAAATTGCAATAATTCACCGTGTGCAAGCCCAAAAGTTATGCCACATGCAAAAATTGAGACAAGAACAGAATACTTGGTACGACCGTTAAGTGTATCCATCAATGCCCTAAGTAGAAATCCTCTGAAAAATATTTCTTCTGCTATCGGAGCGACAATTGCGACTAAAAATATCTCGGTATAAAACCCTCCAGAAGTTCCTGATGCCGTTAAGTTGTGTGCTGGAACTGACAAAGTGTGTTTTAAGGATTTACTCATAATCTCAAACGGAAGGTAGAGCAAGTTAACAAACACGAACTGACTTGCCACACCCAAAATCAATCCTAGTATAACGTCGGTTCGCCAATTAATCTTCAACCCTACGTCATTTGTGAAGATTTTACTACCTCTAAGCTTAGATTCTACATACGGAGCTCCTATAAAGCCTATCCACAACCCAATAAATCCAGAAACCTCCTGTCCCAAGCTCAAAGGACCATTTATTGAAGAAACTTTGGTATGAGTTACCTGAATCCAAACTACGGTAGTCAAAGATTCCAATACAACCGCACTGAGCAGTCCAACGGCGGCGTCGATGATATTAAATTTTTTGATGGATTTGAGGTACACTTATCGTTAATACAATGAGACCGAACATTTAAGCAAGTCTGACTGCCTAAAAAAACTATTAAGAAGATTTTAGAACAAAACCGAAAGAAGTACCGCACAGTACTTCAATGATTGCCTGAAGAACGTACCCAAGAATTTTATAATATACTTAATTAAGCATTTAATTTGCAACCGAGAAAGATTTAAATAAAAAAATGCTTATTTTGGCATTAAATGAAACTTTCTTGCTTACGATATTGATATGGATAATTTTAATTCAAAAAGACCTGATCAAGAATATCCGCCAAAAAAATCTGGCAATTCTGATATTTCGAGAATTTTAATCATCGTAATGGTGGTGGTAGCAATTTTTATCCTATTTGTATTACCCGAACTGTCTAAATCAAGCTCACCTTCTGCTATTACTAACTATACTCAGTTTATGAAAGAAGTTACCTCTAAAAAGGTAGCAACAGCCATAATAAATAACAATACGGGCAATATCTCAGGCACCCTAAGAAATAAGCAATCCTACAATTTTGGAGGGCCTGTACCACCTATACCCCAAGACCAAGTTACGATGAGACAAGATGGCGTAAACGTAACTTATTCGACCCCCACGGGTAGCTGGCTGTCTTATCTGCCAGACATTCTTCTATTGGCACTTTTCGTAGGTCTCTTAGTCATCATGATCAGATCCGCACGAGGACAGATGGCTTCAATTATGTCAATCTCAAAATCGCGGGCAAAACTATATACTTCTGAAAGGCCTAAGACAACTTTTGCTGACGTAGCTGGTTACAACGGGGTAAAACTTGAGATATCTGAAGTTGTTGATTTTCTTAAAGCTCCTATGAGATACAACGCCATCGGAGCAAAAATTCCTAAAGGAATACTTTTAGTCGGACCTCCCGGAACTGGAAAAACATTGCTCGCTCGTGCAGTTGCGGGCGAAGCTGGAGTTCCATTTCTGTCGGTTTCTGGATCTGACTTCATGGAAATGTTTGTTGGGGTTGGTGCTTCCAGAGTAAGAGATCTGTTCCAAACCGCAAGAAAGCAGGCACCGGCAATAGTCTTTATAGACGAGATTGACTCAATAGGAAGAAAAAGAGGGGCAGGCCTTGGCGGTGGGCACGACGAGCGCGAACAGACTTTAAATCAGCTTCTGTCCGAAATGGACGGTTTCGACCCCTCACAAGGAGTCATTATGATAGCTGCAACCAACCGACCTGATATTTTAGATTTAGCTCTTCTTCGGCCGGGTAGATTCGACAGACAGATCGTAGTTCCGTTACCAGATTTAGAAGAAAGACTACCCATATTAGCTGTTCACTGCAAAGACGTAAAGTTATCTGAAGATGTGGACTTGGAGATTGTTGCTAGAGGTACCCCTGGTTTGAGTGGGGCTGATCTAGCAAACTTAGTTAATGAAGCAGCATTACATGCAGTAAGACGTGGTTCTTCTTTAATTGAAATGATTGATTTTGAATCCGCAAGAGACAGAGAATTAATGGGCCAAAGGCGGGAAACAACTGTTTTATCTGACGAGGAAAAAGAACGGGTTGCTTATCACGAAGCGGGTCATGCGGTTCTAGCATACGTATTGGACAACGCCGATCCACTTCACAAAGTAACTATCTTACCAACCGGAATGGCACTAGGTGTTACCCAGCAGTTACCTGCCGAAGAGAGGCATATATATTCAAAGCAAGTTATTGAAGATAGAATTGCCGTAAGAATGGGTGGTAGGGTCGCCGAATTGATAATGTACGGTGATCTCTCAACTGGCGCCTCCAACGACTTACAGGGAAATACCGAACTTGCTCGAAAAATGGTAAGAGAATGGGGATTTTCGGAAAGGCTCGGCCCACTATCTTTCGGTGACAACCACGATGTATTCCTTGGAGAGGATTTGATGCATTCGAGGGACTACTCTGAAGCTACGAGTCGAGTTGTAGACGAAGAAGTTTCAAGAATATTACAAGAACAACAAGACAGAGCAATGAAAATACTATCAAAGCATAAAGCGGGGTTAGAAAAAGTCACTGCTGAACTGTTGGCAAAAGAAACTATTTCAGGCGAAGAAGTCGGAAAATTAATTGAAGAAGCACATGGAGGTCCCGTCCATTCGGGTAAAGCTGCGACCGTTCCACATTTTACTCCCCAAAACGGAAGATTGACCAAATCAGATCCAAATAGTCCGGTCGCTGCTTCAAGCAGAGACTCCTAAATAAGATTGTCTTCTCTAATATAAATAACAACTCCAACCATTTAAACTGGTATCCGAAACGACCTATCTCACTTATCTCAACGCCTTTGGCAATAGACGAAAGTCTAAATCCAATGTTCTTCACAGTTTAACCAACTTTTGAGCAATTTCCTAAGGAGTACTTAAACTACTATTTAAAACCCATATCGATAGTATGTCGTAGAAAATAGCAACCTAATTCACCTGGAGTTAGGTTGTTGACAACGTAGTAATGCATATAAATGCCTCATTTTTTTATGTCAGTTAGATTTAACAGTTCAGTACTTCAGTAATTATTTAAAGCAATACATGCGTTAACCAGACAAGTCGCTTAACTAAAATCGAACTAATAGATATCACTACTTTGATTTATTAGTTAGCGAGTTTGGCTATCCCGTAGAGATCTGGACTGGCAAGATGGGTATCATTGCTGAATTTAAAGAAATTAGTTCGGGTACTTCACCGTCTGCAAACTTAAGGTTTAATGCAAATGGAAATGAATTACTAGTATCTATATTTAAATTAGAAGTGGCAAACAGTTGACTTAAAGATGGACTTAAATAAATGTCATAGTTTATTCCTTTTAGTTCCGAAGAAATAAGGCTATTTTGTCGCGGAAATAGGGCTTGAATCTTAAAACTACCAATACGACCGCTACTACTTGAAATTGCAAGATTTGCGTTTAATTGAGATGTGGACAATATCGGCAAAGAAAAAGTTGAAGTCAAAATGGGATAGCCAAATTCCAACATAGTAAATTGTGAGTTGTACATCCAAACCAGCAGAGTAGGTTTTGAAATTATTCTAAGGCTATATGTTTGCCCATTTGGTATTGAAGTCAAATCTGAAACAGGAACATTTAATACCGAAAGCGGTGGTATAGATTCAGTTATTTCGCCAACCTTTAGATTGGATAAAAATGGCTGTACAACAACGTTTGTGACGTTTTGCGACGAATTGACAAAAGTAAGAGTCTGCGTGCCATTGTTTATATTTGATCCAAACTCTGTAATAGTTGAATGTTGAGCTAAAGATGGCTCGAACAAAAGATAGTTGTCCCCATAGCTAATCGCCGAAGACACAATAGTTGAACCTCCCGAAGCTACAGATACTTCTACATATTCAATGTTGGAGTTTGGAATTTCCGTAGTAAGATTTTCAACGACAATGCTATTTTGATTGACAACTAATCCTTGAAGTTGCTGAGGAATTTGTTCTCCTAACGTAGTAAATATACTTACGTCAACCACTGTAGATACAGATGTCGGATTTAATAGTGCAAGCTGATAATTACTGTTTAAATAAGTCGATCCTCCACCCGATATCTGAATCGAATTTAAACTGGGGCTACAGTTTACAAATTTATCCTCATTTGCAGATATAAGTTCCATTTCTACACCGACTCCCCCGCCATTAACGTTTACTCCCAATGCAACTACTGGTGTAGAAGTTAGCGAATTAACGTTGACTACATTAAACGATTTAGGATTTACTTCAAAATTTATAGTATCTGTCTTACCGCTTGTAAGATATAGGTCATAGTTTCCTGAAATCGTGTGATCGCTAACACTGGTCATTAACAAATCAGTCTGCACTACAGATCCATACACTCCATTGAAATCTATACAATACCAACTAGAAGATAAAGCCTTAGCGGAAGCTCCTTCCAGATTCGAAAAGTTCGGGACCTTCGGTACCTTAACTCCCGAACCTGGTACAAATAAAAAACCCAAACTCAAAAGTAAGATTAAACAAAATATTGTTATAGGCATAGAGTATTTTCTTAAAAACATTTCACCACATCCTTAAGTGCCTAGAATCTCAGATTGCTGATTATTATCTGCTTTAGTTTTTCTATAGCTCAATAGTAAACCACCCAACACCCAAAGACTTACAAGGACAAGAACTCCAAGAAATAAAACAAGGTTTAATATTAATATATTAACTTTAAATAAAGTAAAGTTTGAGGGTATATATGCACCAGCGGTGCCAGTACTGTTGTAGTCAATATTTTTAAATAGCACGATGCTTTGAGCTCCGGTATCGTAGGTTTGTAGATCTTTCTGATTGTTTAGACCCTGCACAACATTATTAATGTAGGGACCACGAGAACTTGCTGGACCTACTACTACCACCCATCCAATATTTAGTTTCGAAAACTCAAGACCAGCTGTAACAGTACCGTTTCTTTCAATCTCATTTAAAATCGACACTATTTGAGCCGACATTGCATCATTTACTCCGTTATAGGAAGACAATGACAAACTACTGTTGAAGGTCTTGAACCCTATCTCATTGGAGCCCACATAGTGCGAGTTGAGATCATGAAAAATCAAATATTTTAAACCCGGGATATCGCCACCTGAATCTATGTATAAAGTATTGCTTTGGGAATCTATAACATTTTTAGGTAATTGAGCAAAAAGAGTTTCCGACAAGTCTCCATTCCCACTAAATATCGAAGGTATCGAAACCAGAGCCAAAAGCACAGTAATTAGGATAGCGATTATTGTCACAACATGATTTAAACTGAGTTTCCTATTAGAAAGGTCATAGCTCAAGGAAATTACCATTCCAGAAATTATTAAAGAAATTGAAATTAAACACATTCCATTAATCTCAGAAAATCCTGATATTAAAAAGTAACCTTTAGATGAGATTAATTTAAGCATTAGGGCGATTAACAATAATATGTAACCATAAGATATAAGCAACTGTGCTTTCGATCTTATGAAAAATAGACTGGGCAAAGATATTACCAGTAATGCAAATAAAAGTTTCCCAGTAATTCCCCCCACCATAAAGTTATCCCACGAAAGACTTGTCACGGAACTGACATATATGCTGCGACTGAATATATCTTTCATCGTATAATATGACCAAGGGATTGAAAATAGTGTCGCCAAGCCAGACGTAAGCACTGTATAACATACAATCCTGCAATATGGGTTTGATTTGCTTTTTTTTGCGACTATCCAGTCAAATATACCATCAGTATTAGCAACCTTAAGTGTGCCAATAAATATAGCTAAGCTGATTCCTAATGTAATAACAATAAGAGGTAAATAAATCGCCAATCCATCTAGCAAATAAAGAGCTAAGGAAATTTTAATTATATTCGAACCTATAAGCTTTGAGTTTGTCAGACACTTAAGTGCGATCCATGGACAAATCGCCACAACGGATAAAAATGCATAATCACCACTGTTAAAAGATCTTAGGAATACTGAACTTATCAGTAATATTAAAATTAATGTTGAAATCAACAGACTTGAAGGAATTGATACCTTTGGCATCAAAAATTCTGTTAATGAATATAGATTTTTTATAATTAAATAAACAAGTAACAGCCCTAAGGCTAAATATCCTATGCTTGAAGAGTTAAAAAATAGAATTCCGATCAATCCAATAAATAGATTTATTGGTGGTGAAATTAAATTGAAATTGTGAAAACCGTTTAAGTGAAAGTACTGGTGAATTAAATCTGTCGGAGAGTTAATTGTATAAAAATTATTAAATACAAAGCCGTAAAGTAAAGTATTTCTCAAACTAAATATCAGTATCAGCAAAAGAGCTATTGCTATCATTAGAAGATGCCTGTTGCTTTTTGAAAGTTGCACTCCCCTTCCCCGATATCTGGCATTAATTATTCGATTGATCCTACCAGTAGAACTGATCTGAAGAGATCGCAAGTAGCGATCTGTAACAGTTTTTTTTGACTGTACTTTTTTTCGCTGTACTCTGATTAATTCAAAAGACGAAAAGGTGCGATTTAGGACCCTCATAACCGAACTTCCACGACTATTTTTTCTCATGAGGTATGAAATCATCACTTCGGCTATTGAAAAACTTAATATGATCAAAAACATAACAAAAGCCCGAAATGGCGAATAGACACACAGTGCTGTCTTAATTTCAGAGTATCGTAATGCTTCAAAGCCACCCGGATAACCTGTTACGGTGATTTTACGCCGAAAAGTAGATGCGGCAGCCAGATGCTTTACTTTTGCATCGTGAACATAATAAACTGTTGCTCCAGTAGTTCTAGCTCTTACACAAATGTCGGTATCTTCCCCGAACAAAGTTAGATTAGAGTCAAAGCCGTCCAATGTCTTAAATAAGTCAGATCTTATTAGCATCGCAGCTCCACTAACAGCGATTACTTCTTTATCTTGATCATACTGTCCTTGGTCAATTTCGTCTGGCTCTGAAAGAGATATAGGCACCATAAAACGATCAGTTAGGTAACCAACGGATTGAATTTTTGAATCATCAGTTAAATACAAAACCTTTGGTCCAGAAATTCCGCAATTATATTTATAACTCCCCTCCAGTAAGTTTTTAACAGTATCTGGATCTAAAACTGTATCATCATGCATGAAAAGGTAGTGAGTTGCACCCTCTACCAAACTAAAAATACTGTTAGCAGCTCGGGAGTATCCAATTCCGACAGGAAGTCTCTTGTAAAATGCGTCAGGAGCTATTTCGGCAACAGTCTGGCTAACGCTTTCAGATCCAGTATCCAATACCAGAACTTTATAGTTTTCGTAACTCTGATTTATCGAAGATCTTAGGCATTCTTCGAAATATTCACCGGGATCGCAAGCAACTATCGCTATTACTACATAAGGAATCTCACTAAACACTACCTTATAGACAATACTAAACATTAAACGCCTAGAGATACAAAAAATGATTTATTGTATACAATAGTTAAAAAAGTGCTTGCAATAGTTAGCAGATATGTTATAATATATCCATAGGTAAAATTAATCAGATTTAGAGGAGGAAATATGCCTACAGTTTTAGATTCAGCCAAAGGATTGGCAGAAGATATATTTTACGTCAGCTTAGGTATTGGGGTAATTACATTCCAAAAAGCCCAAGTAAAAAGACAAGAAATTAAAGGAAAGCTAACTGTACCCTTTTCAGACGTTGAAAAGCAAGGTACTGAATTAAAAGATAAGTTAGTGGACAATATTTTGAAGTTTGACAAGAACATTGACAAAGCTGTTAATGATCTCGACGAACTTTTATCTCCAGTGCAAGAAAAACTTCCAGAGCCAATTAAAGAAGTAGTGACCAAAGCTAAAAACTTTAGCAATCAGTCACGAAATCAATTCAAAAAAATATTAGTATCAACCAAATAAAATTTAATTACACTTTATAACGCTTGTAGAGCATTAGATTTACAGTTCCTATTTTAGCTTTTAAAGCTAAAATAGGTTGTTGTCTATCATAGAATAACAACACATAAAGTAACCACCTACTAAAGCTATACTATAAGGTCGGTTAAATTGAAACATTGTGCTAGTGCTCTTTAGTGTTCGAGGAAAACTTTATTATCGAATAATTTCTCTCAATTAAAAGTGCTTTATCTTGGACCCAATAAGTCCATTAAATCATTTTTTTATTTCCAATGACATATCAAAGTTGGGACTAGTTGACACCATCAAATTAAATTCTTGTTAAAACTTCTTCCCAATAATCTAAAGTATCCTTTAATGTGGATATGAAATCAATGTCAACCTGCCATCCCGTAGCAGACTCTAACTTACTTGCATTGCCCCGAAGTACTGGAACATCACTACTACGAGAAAGAGCAGGGTCTCTTACCAGTTCTATGTCAACTCCTGCAATCCGTATCAGTTCTGTCGCAATGTCCAAAACTGATCGGTCTACACCGCTACAAATATTATAGATCTCCCCTGCTTTCCCGTTATCAATTAAAAGTCTGTAACCTTTAACCACGCTGCGCACATCTGTATAGTCACGTCTAGATGACAGATTCCCCACTATTATCTGATTCGAACCAGAAAGCTTAGCCTCCACAATTCTTTTAGCCAACCCCGATATCACAAATTTATCGCTCTGTTTCGGTCCGACATGATTAAACGGTCGTACCACAATCACATCCAACCCATTTTGAAAAGCCTGTAGACCTATATACTCTGCTGACACCTTGGAAACTGCATAAGGAGTCATCGGGTTCACGACACGAGTCTCACTGATAGGCAATTCTGCTTCATCTACTTTTCCGTAAACTTCTGCCGATGAAACTATAAGTAATCGAGGAGATGTTTTAAGTCGTTTAATGACTTCCGTAAGGGTCAATGTACCTAAAGCGTTAACTTCAAACACTTCTTTGGGATTGCCCCATGAATCTCCCACATGACTTAAAGCTGCAAGGTGATAAATTACATCAGGACCGAATGCTTCTAGCTCATTAAGCATTGAATCTTCGTCATTAATATCAGTTTTTTCATTCAAACTGCTAACTTCATCACCGTTTGATTTAAGCCAGTCGGATAACCAGCCACCTACAAAACCATTTGCGCCTGTAATAAATGCTTTCATGTCAAATAGAATATTGCTCTAATCAATGCTATCGGACCAAACGCATGACTGCAACAATTTCGTATACATAAATTACTAAATAACCCTTGAGCTAAAATCAATTTAACAACAATTCTACAATTTCCAGTTGAATTCATTTCATTCCAATTAATCACAACCGACCGTTAAATACTACTGTTAAATCATTCAATTTGAATTGGTTCGTATCTTAATTTATATTAAGTTAACATCTTTTCATATAATGCCAAATGCAACTTTGCACTATTTTCCCATCCAAATTGCTTTGCTGTCTCATAACCAGCTAGAATACGGTCATTTCGATCGCCTTTGACAAAAGTTTTTTCAATTGTAGAAGCTAAGTCTTCCAAATTACCACTTTCAAAGTAATATCCCGCATCTTTAGCAAAATATTCCATCACGGAATTACTTGTCGTTACCACAACAGTTTTTGCCGCCATTGCCTCCAATACTGGCAGTCCGAATCCTTCAGTTTCAGATGGATAAACTACACAGACAGATTCACGCATCAGGGGTCCTATATATTTTTGAGGTATGTAACCCAAATGTACCACTGACCCTACTTTGTTATTTTCTATCAGTTCCTTAACTGAATCATACTTCCATCCGTACTTACCTACCAAAATTAATGACATCTTTGAATCGATCTTCTTGGTCTCAACTAACATTCGATAAGCTTTTATCAAATCGTCGACTTTTTTTCGAGGCTCGATAGTACCCACAAATAAGATATATGGCTTTACAATCTTCAACTGAGTAAGTAAAGCTTGATCTTCTACAGATTTAATTTCGTCAGGCTCAAATTCTTGAATATTTACCCCGTAAGGTACAACTTCTATCTGTCCTTTCGGATTGAACCTCTTTTGAATTTTTTGCTTAATATATTCGGTACCGCAAATAATTACATCTGCTTTTTTGATTGCCTGTTTTATTTGACTCCTAAAATAGACTGCTTTAGCAAACTGGTGATAGGTTGAATTTTCAAAAAAAATTAAATCGTGGATATTAACTATAAGAGGGATTTTTAAATTTAGTGGCACGCTATAGTGGGGACTATGAAATATATTGGAACTATTAACTATACGCCCTAGAATTAAATTTTCATATCCAACCCTAATAGCTTTATTGCTTGGAACTATATTGTGAACAACAACTTTATTGTTAAGAACATCTTTATTGTTAAGAACATCTTTATGACCTACAACTGCATTCCATCTATCAAAATCATTTTGTCGCGTGTATAGGTTCAGCTCAAATGAGCGTGGAAGTGAGTTTATGTTCTTAATTAGCTCCAATAAATATTTTCCCACCCCTACGGGTTTATCGGGTACCATTGAAACATCAATTGCAACTTGAGACAAAATTTAACCCTATTGCTGTATCTTTAGTGCTTTATCTTTAGTTCTTTATCTTTAGTGCTTTATCCCAGCGAGATATCGTGATCTCTCAACAACGATTCCAATTGAGTCTTGGAATGTCGCTTATTCTCATCTAGCTTTTTTATTAAAAGAACACAGGGTAAATAAAATTCCCCGCCTGAAAACTCCTTCTTCCTACTTGCACTGACAGCTACAGTCCACGGAGGGATAATTCCTCTTGAAACTTCTCTGCCAGAATCAGGATCGATAACTGGTATTGAAGGACTTAAAATCACTCCTGGTCCTACTACAGCTCCTTTCCCTACAATTGCACCTTCAACTATCATCGCCCTAGAACCGACAAATGCTTCATCCCCAATTACCACTGGATTCGCATTGGGGGGTTCCAAAACGCCACCTATTCCTACCCCGCCAGACAAATGCACACGCTTACCAATTTGCGCACAAGATCCCACGGTTGCCCACGTATCTACCATTGTCTCTGAACCGACAAAGGCACCAATATTTACATAACTTGGCATGAGAACAACATCTTTATCTATAAACGATCCAAATCTTGCAGAAGCCACCGGGACAACTCTAATCGAGGATTCATCATATTTCTTCTTTAATGGAAGTTTATCTCTATACTCAAATGGCCCAACCTCAAGTACTTTCATCTTGTTTACTCTAAACCATAGAAGTATCGCTTTTTTAACCCAACTGTTTACTTCAGCTTTTGTGGCTTGCTCATTAACTTCAGCGACCCGAATTTTACCTTCATCTAATAGTGAAATCACTTCGAATACTGTGCTAAAAGCCTTATCGTTTGAAGGAGCTAAATCTTCTATTCTATCAAACAACTTTTCAATTTCTAATTCCAATTTTTGATACATCGTCATTAAATATTAGTCCGAATTCCGTTCTCAAGTTTAATAGGCTACAAAACAACAAATACCTTATATTAAACTTAGCTCCAGCAGACAATAAAACTATATTTCAAGCAATCTCTCTAGTCGATCGGTTTTAGCTACGGCTGCAATACGGATAAAATTAACTCCAGTTGGGCCATAGAAAGACCCGGGAGAAACCAGTACCCCTGTATTAAGTCCAATCCAATTTGTCCAACTTTGGTCCAAGTATAATTCAGTTTCATAATTTTTGTCTAGAGGTTCGGTATCTGAAAAAGTAATATTTTCCAATCTTGGATCATCATGCAACCGGATCCACAGGTAAAAGCCTCCTTCAGGCATATCAGCCTGAAGTCCAAGATTTTCAAAAAACTTAATTAGTATCTCAAGTCTCTTTTTGTAAATGTTCCTTTGAAGTTTAATATGCTCGTAGTCAGAATATGCAGCTACAGCGGCCCGCTGAGAAGGACCGGGTATCATCAAACCGGCGTGTTTTCGTATCTCTTTTAGAAACCCTACCACTGACTTATCACCACAATAACTTCCAACTCTAATTCCTGCGGCATTGGAGCGTTTGGACAGAGAGTGCACTGCAAGCACATTGCGATTATCTTTTCCCAAGATAGTCTTAGGTTCACTTACCCAATTATATTCCATGTAACATTCGTCAGATACTAGTAAAATGTTGTTTTCTTGAGCAAAATCTTTAATCGCCGTTAAATCATATATATTCCCCGTAGGATTTGCTGGAGAATTTATATATATACAAAGAATCTTTTTTAGAATTTTGTGATCCAACGCCAAAAGGTCTTCTAAGACATGATCCTGGTCAAAGGTTTCATATTTTAGATTTGCGAGTTCGGCTCCCATTCGGTATGTTGGATAGGATAAAGAAGGTCCAAATACTGTATCCTTATCTGGATATAAAAGCTTCAGAAATCCAGGAAGCAAAGCTATAAACTCTTTAGTCCCAACACAACTTCCTATTTCGTCACTACCTATTTTTACCCCCGTTACAAACTCAAGCCAGTTACTTGTAGACAACAACAGTTCACCTGAGCCGACTGAAGGCGGATAGCCGACCTCGGTGTTTGACAGATCACTATAAGCAAGCCGAACTCCTTTGGGGGAAGGATCAATTGGCGTGCCGATCGATAGATCGACAACTTCCCCAAATTTTTCTACGATTCGACGTTTTAGATGATTCAGACGATCATATGGATATTCTGACAAAACAAATTTATCACTCACTGTTTGGCAACCTTACAATATACTGCTTAAATTGTTGTAGCTCGCTCAAACTCACTTTAGCAATGAGAAATGTAGCTGGAAAAGGAATTGGCATGTTAGAAATCTCCTTTACCAACACTTCAGCACTTGTAATAGCTCGATTATATATAGATTGGAGTTCGTTATCTGTATTGTCTAAAGCTGCAACTCCGTTTGAACTCACTACTTGATCTCTATTTTTTTTCATTTCTTTTTCGAATGCTTCTGAGTTGAATTTCAAATCAAATTTCGATGAAGATTCGAGTTCAATTGAACCAAGAGTTCTTGCAGATAACAAGCTAATTACATCTTGTCTAAAATTTGGAACAATCAAAAACTCATAGCGTAACGAACTAATGTAATTTTCATAAATCATTTGCTTCAATAAATCCACGTTTAGTCCACTTTTTGCATCAATCATGACTGAATTTTGAAACTTACCCATTAAACGTTTACATTGAACCATATTCAAATCGCACTTGTTAAAAATCAAAAGTTGAGGTATATGAAGCAAGTTCAACTCTCCAAGAACTGTATTAACTGCATCAATCTGCCGGATAGGATCTTCAGCCGAACCGTCGATTACATGCAACAATAAATTTGAGTCCTCTATCTCAGTTAAGGTAGACTTAAAGGCCTCTACTAGATGGTGTGGCAATTTTCTTATAAATCCTACCGTATCTGATACTAGAATTCTTGAATTCTCGGTCAA
>JAJYVQ010000136.1 GCA_021791915.1 Actinomycetes bacterium
GGCTCAAGTTACGTCAGTACCTTAGAATCCACCGTCAAGTCAATTTTAAAGACAGATTAACAGATTTAAATCTTGATCTACTATTTTCACCTCAGATTGTAGACAAAGTAATTAATTTTTTTAAAAATTTTAGATCTAAAAAATACCTTATCTTTTTTTAAACTAACTTGAAGTTGCAGCTTTTACAATAGCAGCCATCTGGGAGTTGACTTTAACTGATCTGGGTAACTTATCCATCTCTTCAGCAAACTTGTCCATGGTCCAAGAATTGTCAGTACCTACCTCTTCTGCTATAGACCAACCCTGATATATGCCCACGGAACCACCGTAAACCGAAAATACCTGACCGTTAAACGGGCAACCGTCTGCAGTTAAATACGATACTAAAGGAGATATATTACCGGGATCAAAGACAGCTTTTTCCATAACATCTGATAGACCTGGAGTCTGCAAGGTCATCCTAGTTCTTGCAATAGGTGCGATACAGTTTGCTCTAACCGAATATCTGCTCAATTCCTGTGCATGAACGATAGTCATTGCAGCTATCCCTGCTTTAGCTGCCGAGTAGTTGGTCTGACCCACATTTCCGTGAAGACCCGCTGCAGAAGAGGTATTTACAATCGCCCTATCAACAGTTTTTCCTGACTTATGTTGATCTCTCCAGTACTCTGCTGCAAACTTACTTACCGCAAAGGTTCCTTTTAAGTGAACTGCTACAACTAGATCAAAATCTTCTTCCGTCATAGAAACTAGCATGTGATCTCTAAGTATCCCCGCATTATTTATAACTGCATGCAAATCGCCAAAAGCGTCAATTGCAGTTTCCACTATTGCTTTAGCTCCTTTAAAGTCCGTAACGCTATCGGTATTTGACACGGCCGTTCCGCCAGCTGCCACAATTTCAGAGACAACTTCTTCAGCTGCTGACTTGTCACTACCTGATCCATCACTAGAGCCTCCCAAGTCATTAACTACTACTAATGCGCCGTGTTTAGCCAAATAAAGAGCATGCTCTCGGCCAATTCCTCGTCCACCACCAGTTACAATTACTACTCGATTTTCTAAACTTACCATTCTATTTTGTTCCTTTCTGATACATAGTTACAACTGCAGCCCCACCCAATCCAAGATTGTGCTGGAGCCCAATTTTTGCGTCCTTAACTTGGCGTTTATCGGCTTTACCTCTTAACTGCCATACAAGTTCACTGCACTGAGCTAACCCCGTAGCACCCAAGGGATGACCCTTGGAAATTAAACCGCCTGACGGATTTACCACCACTTTACCACCGTAAGTTACTGCACCTGAATTAATTAACTCCCCTGCTTTCCCTTGATCACACAATCTAAGTCCTTCGTAAGTTATAAGCTCGTTAGCGCTAAAACAGTCATGCAATTCTATAACGTCAACTTCTTCAGGACCAATACCAGATTCTTCATATACTTGGTCTGCGGCAGCACGAGTCATATCAAATCCCACCAAGCTCATGTCACTTCCAGAAAACGTAGACTCAAAATCTGTCGTCATCGCTTGAGCCAATATTTCAACCGCCGACGATTCTAAATTATTTTCCTTAACGAATTTTTCAGATGCCAGTATAGCAGCAGCACCCCCATCTGAGGTGGGGCAACACTGGAGCTTAGTCAATGGGTCATAAACAACTGGTGCATTCAAAATATCTTCTAAGGTATACTCATCCTGAAATTGTGAATATGGATTATTTACTGAGTGTCTGTGGTTTTTTTCGCCTATTTTAGCGAAGGTCTCTTTGCTAACGCCATATTTTTCCATGTATTCGCGTCCAGCGTTTCCAAACATCTGTGCAGCTGGTGGGGCTTTGGCTATCCCCCTACGATCTTTCATATCAATAAAGTGTTTGTCCATGGGTGGCGTACGGTCCAGATATTTTAAACCTAAAGACCCCTTCTCCATTTTTTCAAAGCCCATTGCCAATACACAGTCAGCCAACCCACCTTGAATAAATTTACGCGCTAAAAACAACGCACTAGATCCAGTGGAACAGTTGTTATTCACGTTTATTGCTGGAATGCCTGTTAGCCCTAACTCATACAGGGCTCGCTGTCCTGCAGTCGAATCGCCATAACAGTAACCTATGAAAGCTGCTTGAACTTGAGAATAATTAATATTTGCGTCGGCCAATGCCTTAGTGCCAGCTTCTTTGCCCATATCTGGATAGTCCCACATCTTAGATCCAGGTTTTTCGAATTTGGTCATACCCACTCCAATTACATAAGTTTTGACGCTCAATTTTTTCTCCTTTTCATCAGCAATATTCTAAAACAAATCTTTTTAAATGCTAATTATAATTACAATTAATTAACTTATTAAATTCGATTTATTCAAATAACAGTCGCTTAATTTCTATACTAAGTTAAAAGATTAATCGAAATTAGACAAAAAATTCAAATCAAGTTAAAATAACTTATTATTATATTTTTGCCACTTTGTTTACTCCATTTAAAATCTAATTAATATAAGAACTAATTAAAATAAGAACTAATTAAAAAAAGAACTATGTCATTTAACCATTGGAAACTGTTTGATGCAGTAAGCAAAAAAGTACCGAACCGAAATGCAATACTGCAAGGAGAGACTTCTATAAGTTATGAGCTTCTCAATGAAAGATCGCGAAAACTAGCAACTTTTTTACTAAATTGCGGAATTAAAACCCCCCTCCCCAGACACCAACTTAAAGACTGGGAGTCTGGACAAGATCATGTAGCAATATATCTTTACAACGGAAAAGAATATATCGAAACAACCTTTGCTGCAAATGCCGCCCGAGCTGTACCGTTTAACGTCAATTACAGATATGTAGAAGAAGAGTTGCTCTATCTATTTAACGATGCGACTCCAAAAGTTATTGTCTATCAAGCAGCTTTTGCACCTACCTTATCCAATATATTAAACGGCTTAAAGGTCAAACCGATTTTGCTACAAGTAGCAGACGAGTCTAACAATTCACTTATCGAAGATGCATTTGACTATGAAACTGCGCTCACGAATACAGTGCCCAAATCAACTGATCAGCTAGAACAAATTACTGGAACTCCTCTTCCTGAAGATTTGTACATTTTGTACACCGGTGGAACTACTGGAATGCCTAAAGGTACGATTTGGAAACAGTGCGATATTTATTCAGCCTCCATGCAGGTTTTTTCAGCTAGGCTTGGCATCCCCCCGTCAAGTATAGAACTGATAAGCGATACTGCTGCAAAAACCGAGACATCGGTGTCTCTTCCACTTCCACCGTTTATGCACGGTGCCTCTCAATGGACAGCTTTAGGTACATTACTTGCAGGTCTAACTATTGCACTTCCAAATACCGTTGACAAACTAAATCCTCAGGATGTGTGGGCAACAGTAGAAAAGTTTAGAGTAGAATCTATGGTAATAGTGGGAGATGCCTTTGCAAGACCTTTATGCGAAGAACTCGAAAAAAATAAGTATGACCTCTCTTCTCTAATATTTCTAGCAACTGGTGGAGCAGCTACTTCCCAAAACATTAAAAGTAAAATTTTGGAACTAATTCCCAATGTATTGATAGCTGACATCGGAGGCTCCTCGGAGTCTGGAGCAATTTTAAGCAACATTTCAAGAAAAGGTAGTGAAGTGACTACTGGATCGTTTTATCCGATGCCAGGTACTTTCGTAGCCGATGAAACTCTAACTTACCTTTTATCACCAGGAGACCAATCTATTGGTTGGCTCGTCAAAACTCACCCCATTCCTCTTGGCTATCTAAATGACGAACAAAAAACCAGTCGCACGTTTCCTGTAATTGAAACTCAAAAAATGACAGTATTGGGTGATCGAGCTAGAATCTTATCCGATGGAAGAATAGAGCTTTTAGGGCGAGACTCGGTGACAATAAATACTGGCGGAGAAAAAGTTTTTGCTGAAGAAGTTGAGGCAACGTTAATGGGTCATCCATGCATTAAAGATACAATTGTAGTTGGAAGGCCGAGCGAAAAATGGGGCCAAGAGATAGTAGCTGTTGTAGAGCTATATCCCAACCATGAACTTGACGAAAAAGAGATTCTAGAAGTTTTGAGCACTAAATTAGCTAAATACAAACTACCAAAGCAAATAGTTCAAGTAGACAGCGTCTTAAGGAGCCCTGCTGGGAAAGCAGACTACGGATGGGCCAGAGAAATTGCTGTTAAATTTGCAAAATAGACCAAAGTTAATTCATTTTTAAGAGCATTGAAATTCAACGAGTTATTCACTCTCGTAGATTGATATCTTCGCAAAAATCCTTTAATAACAACGAGTCCTAGTACTTACTGTCGGCAACGCCAAAACTAATTTCTACTATTTTAAACTTCGGCGAATACCTTATCGTAAGTTTTCCTAGGGCAAATATCCTTAGTTCGTCATAATAACACTTATTCTTTAAGTGTAGATTGTCGATGTTGACCGTTCTATTAATTTAACATTTTTTTAAATCTGTCTTAATATTAGAACACAAGATTCTACAGTTGAGTTCAATTGCTTCACAATAAAATTTTTAGGTAATTGCCTACTCTGGCTTGCAATAGGGCCAATTGGTTAGCTGTGGTCCGTTTGGTTCAATATTTGGGCACTTTGGATATGCCTGTTTACAAGTTACTTTATTTGAAGCGCTTTGCCACAACCAGCAGGGTTCATTTGGGTCTGCTACTCGATCGGGCGCAACTGAGTGCATTGCAGTAACTGCCTGAACCATCGTCGCCCAAGGCACGTCACTGGTCGAAACAAGTCCAAAATCAGAATTTTCGCCATCAAACCTACCGCCAGAAGGTTCGTCCACATATTCGAACCAAAAATCGCCAACAATATAAGGTGATTTATATAATCCACTCACATAATTCTTATATGCGTTTGCTCTAGTGGTCTGATTAGAATATGTTGGATAGATAGGCGGATAAGAATTGGGATCATTTCCTCCGTCAGCACGAAATGAATATTCTCCGATGATTATCGGTTTCTTAACGACATTATATATTTCGTTAAGATTGTTCTTAACGTTAATAAAAGATGGCCACAATTTTTGGATTGCGCTGTTGAGGTGTGGTATTAAGGCATAATCATCTACGCTGAAACAGTTTACGTATTTACTAGCAACTTTCAATACAGAACGCATTGAAAGCTGTGCGATCATTTTTACACCCAGGATCATGTGATTAGGATCCACCGATCTTATTGCCGCAGTTGTGACACTAAAATACCTTTGAGCCAATGCAGTTTCAAAGCCACTGGGATTGTGAATATATTTCATGGCCACCGCTCTACCGGGTGATCCACTAGGAAGCTGCAGGTAAGCTTCCAATAAAGTGTGCTGATTCGTCCAGTCTGGCCCCCATCTAAGTTCGCTGTCAGTAAAATATCCTATTAAATTCGGATCATTCTTATAAGGTGCCACTTGACTTTCGGCCTCGTTGTATGCGTTGGTAACAAATGACGGTGCGAACCAATCCGAACCGCTTGCCATCGAAAGTAAAATGGTGTAAGGCATAGTATCGTATAAAGACGAATCACTCCATGGTCCCAATGCATTAAATCCCCATGACCGCAATCGATTTACAGTTGCGATTTGCCATGCTTCCAGATTTGGATAATTTGAGCTAACTGCCTGACAGTACGGACATGTATTTGTAGTTCTGTCAATATCTGGACTCGAAGATACATGGTCAATTCCGCTAATATAGAAAGGGTAGCCATCTGGAGTAACAATCCACCATCTACCATTTTTAAATGCAGTGTGAAAAAAACCTGTTGCGATAAAGGGTGGCACATTGTAACTTATGTTTCTGAGTGATGTAGCACTTCCACCAGTAGCAAATATAATAACGCACATTACTACAAAAGTAGCAAACGACGTAATTTTCTTTTTAGAAATCGCCCGTATGAACAACTGCATACTTAAATATTAGAATACTAAAGGTGACTTTAGCAATATAAAGTTAATATTTGTTAATATATTAATTAGGTGTTCAAGATTGAAAATAAGCAGAAACCTTAAGTCCCAAAAATTTGCAACAATTTGTATCTTTCTTCTGATGATAACAAGTTCGCTTGTATTTTACACCGCATTTGAGCAAAACAAGATTGCGAATGCGACTACAGTTGCGGCAAATTTTCAGTTCAACCCGCTTCCAGTTGATACCTCTATTGCGGGTTCTTACGGGATTAACATTACGTCGATAAGTTGTCCTTACTCAACCTTATGTCTTGGAGTTGATTCTTCTGGAAGAATACTAGAAGATACGAATCCTGAATCAGCAACGACAAAGTGGACTTTTTCATCACTCGATTCGTCAACTTCACTTAACTATATTTCTTGTCCGATCAATTCCATAACTTCAAGTGCGATCTGTATAACAGTAGGTCAAAACGGAGACGTCTATACAACTTCGAATGTTTCTGGAAGTTCACCAATAGTTTGGTCTAAAAGTTCTGTGGATTCATCAAATGCGATAGTGTCTTTAAGCTGTCCAAGCGTAAGTCTGTGCGTAGCTGGAGACTCAAATGGCAATATTATAACTTCTACTAGTCCGACAACTA
>JAJYVQ010000137.1 GCA_021791915.1 Actinomycetes bacterium
GTTCAAATTCCAGATCGCATTCAACTTCAAACGGAAGTTCTAAGCTACATTCGTCTAATAATGCCAATAAGTCTAATAGTATACAAAGCAATTCATCTAATAATCAGCGTGGTCAACCCTCGCAAGTTCCTCCTACGAATAATAGTACTTCCAGCTCAACTGCTGGAAGTTCGCCATGTATAAACCCATCACAAGGATCAGCTCACGGACAGGGATCAACTCACAGCTCACAAGCTACAATTGTTAACGGAAGCATTCCTGGAAATAAATGTAATACGCCAGCTGCTACTAGCTAACTTTCACCACTTTTATAAAATTTCAATAAATCTAAAATATGTTGAGTTCATTTCAACTTATTGATTAGTGTTTGCAACAGAAATTGATGATTGGTATATATGAACTGCTAGATCAAGGTGGTTCAAATTCAGAGTTTTAAACCCAATCACCTTATTTTTCGATTTTTCTTGAATAAAGCTAATTTGTTCGCTAAGGTTAAATAAGCTGTAACGTTAGCTTATTAAATTTGTAACTTATCCCTAAATTTGTCTAAAATGGTTCTCTGTGAATAAAAACTCTACTACGAAAGCAAATAAAGAAGATCTAAAGTTTCTGTCTGAAGTTTTGTCCAAAGCATTCTTTGATGATCCAGTAGCTCAATATTTTTTCCCTTCAGATATAAACAGAAACGTAGCGTTAGCAAAGTTCTTCGGGATTCAGATGGCAAAACTTTATTATCGCTTTGGTCATGTCTATACTAATCAAGATAAAAACGGAGTGGCAATTTGGAGTCCACCTGGAGCTAAGACTGATGATTTGAAATCAATTTTGGCCTTACTACCTTTGGCAGCCATTCTCAAGGGTAGGACAATTAGGGCGCTCAAAGCGATAACTTATTTAGATAAAAAGCATCCTAAAACTCCACCTCATTACTATTTGGCAACTTTGGGGGTATTGCCTGAATTGCAGGGTAAAGGTTACGGCTCAGATCTACTTGAACCTGTATTAGAAGAATGTGACAGAAATATCGTCCCTGCATACTTGGAGTCTTCCAAAGACAAGAACGTTCCTTTCTATGAAAGACACGGTTTTAAAGTGATCGAAGAGGTTAATTTATTGGACGGACCTAAGCTCTGGCTCATGTGGAGAGACCCTCAAGTTAACTGACTAAGTAAATCATTTTCAATACATAAGATATACCGAGTTTATATATCTATAACTGATAATGCTAAGCCTAAATTTGTGATTTTAGTTTGGCATCTGCAAAACTAAAAGAAAACTTGTTTACTGAAAACACTTTTTTCAGATATAAAGTTCAAGGGAATTAACTATTTGGCATGCCACGGAAGTAAAAGCTTACTCCGGTGGACGTGGATCTTCGTTTTTATTTAAAAAATTGCGGTTTTTTGTCTGTCTCTGAAGCAATATAGGCTTAATTGGGAGAACGTTAACACCCTTGGGAAGGCGTCTGCTTGTAATTAAATTGGTATCAAGCAATTTTATAATTGCAGTTACTGAAGGGGTAACTAACGGTTCATTTCTTCTGGCGATGCCCACTGTTCTCGGATTTAAATCCATGATCTTTATACCCGTAAATTTATTTGAAAGATAATCTGATATGGAAGTCGAAGGAAGAATGGCTGGTCCGCATCCCGCAAAAGTCAGTGAGGCAATTAGTCTGATAGAGTCGATGTCTGACTTAGATTGCAGAGTAACTCCCGCTTTTTTTGCAGCCGCATTAATTTCTGTGCGAAGAATTGTTCCAGGAGCTGGCAACAAAAGCTGTAACGATTGAAGATCTTTCATGTGAATCGATTTACTTTTGGCAAGACTGTGGTCGGTACTAACTACCAGTACCAAATCTTCGTTAAACAATGGTGAAGAAATTATACCCGACGAACTTGTAGGCAGATTGGTTACAATTAAGTCGAGATATCCTTCCAACAGTTCCTGCTCAAGACCGAAAGAAGTTCCTTCTGTATACTGTGGCTTTAAGTTAGGCCACTTTTTCGGCACCTGTTGAAATAGCCAAGGCACCAGCCAACTCGCAGTAGTTCCGATCAACCCAAGTTTAATTACACCAGTGATCTTGTCTTCAAAAGTTGCCAGTGCTTTTGGAATATCTTCAATGTCCGAATTAATTTGTTTGGCGCAGTCTACTACTATCCGCCCTGCTGGAGTAATCTGACCCGTTGATCTGTCAACTAAAACTGTGTTTAGTTCATGTTCAAGCTTAGATATGTGCGCAGAAATATTTGACTGCACCGTTTCTAATGCTTCAGCAGCTGCGGTGAAACTACCGTACTCAAATATAGCTAAAATTGCTTTCAATTGCTTTAGTTCCATCATAATTAATGATAGCATAATCGCAGTTTGTAACTTGACAAACTATTTGCAGTGTGGCAGAATATATATAGTCATATGTACCCCTTCACATGAAAGTTCATGCTTTCATGTATATGACATTAACACCCAAAGGGACCAGTATCCCCCCTACTGGTCCCTTCCCTCTTTGTATAAAAATATTGCTCCCGCAACATTATTGCTATATTCAATTAAGCGCATTTGTAAAACTTCTAGAAAAATTTTGATAGCTAAAAGACACATTTTTCTTTAGTCTAGAATTTAAATATCCTATGTCAATTAACTTCTTTCTTAATTCTGATAACTGAGTTCTTATGCCTGAGCGCAATATCAAAACCAAAATTGGATTAATTTTGATGAGATTCATCTCAAAATTAAGTCAAAAGCTTAAGTTGGGTTCAGGTACGGTAATTGGTGGCAAAGTATTGTTGTTACTATCGCCGAATGCACTTAATATACTTACTTCTAGAAAAGATACAGTTCTAGTTTCTGGAACAAATGGGAAAACAACAACTTCTTATTTTATTGCAAAGATTCTATCAGGCTGTGGGTTAGAAGTGGCATCAAACTCTGAGGGAGCAAATATGGAAGCTGGACTTTTAACCGCTGTTGCAAATAATCCTGACTGTAAGGTATGCGTATTTGAAACCGACGAACATTGGCTTCCTGAAATCTTAAAGAAAACACATCCGAAAGTAATTGTGTTGCTCAATCTGACGCGAGATCAATTAGACCGAACCACTGAAGTTAGGACAATTGCCCAAAGATGGGAAAAAACTTTTAGAGGATCAATGGACATTACTTATGTTGCTAACTGCGATGATCCTCTAGTTGCTTACAGTATCTTAAATATCAAAAATGTTATTTGGGTATCGGCGGGTTCAAATTGGACATTGGATTCAAACAGCTGTCCGCTTTGTGGAAAAGTTCTTGAATTTAGTAGCGATTCTAATAACTTAAGTTACTATAAATGCACTAACTGTGAGTTCAAAAAGCCGAATCCAGACTATGTGATAACTTCTGAAAAAGGAGAATTTACTTTAAGTAAAGTGTCGAATAATACTAACAATCAGATCAGATATTCGACTTTTTTACCGGGTCAATTTAATGGGTTCAATGCAGGAATCGCAATGGTCGCTGCCAATCAACTTAAATGTAATTTTGAAAACAGTGCAGTAACCGTCAAAAATGTAACAGAAGTGGCTGGACGCTATTCGATAAAGTATGTCAAACCCTTAAATTTACATGTAAGGTTAATTTTAGCTAAAAATCCTGCTGGCTGGCAGGAGGCATTGAACTTAATCGACCCGAAAAGTTACGTTGTTATAGTCGCCATAAATGCTGAAATACCTGACGGCAAAGACCCATCTTGGCTTTTTGACGTTCCGTTTGAATTGATCAAATCTAAGTTTGTAATAGCAACCGGTAAACGTGCAAATGACTTGGCTGTAAGACTTTCTTACGCAGATGTTAACCACCAAGTCATAAAAGATTACCCTGCAATATTTAATTCGACAGCCTTAAAAAATATCGTTCAAAGTTTTGCTGAGAGAAAAGAATCTGCTAACAAAAAAGAATCTGTTGAGAGCAACATCTCAATAACAGATACACCGGTTAAAAAAGATATAAGTTCAATCGATTTGATTGCCAATTACAGCGCATTTCAAGACTTTCTAAAGTTGGAGTTCACGTGATGGATTCTACAGTATCTATCGTCGATGTCTTGCCGGGGTTACTGGGGACATACGGAGATTCAGGTAATGCATTGATTCTTTGCAAAAGGTTGGAACTATGCGGTTATAAAACAGAATTGATTAAGACAAACGATCCAAAAAAGTTGCCTACAACTGCAAATTTATACGTCATCGGTGGAGGAGAAGACAGCCCTCAAACAGAAGCCGCAGAAATTTTAAGAAAATCGAAAGCTCTTAACCTAGCTTGCAATAATGGAGCCGTTATATTCGGAGTGTGTGCAGGTTATCAAATATTGGGCAGCTCATTTGTCGAAGATGAAAAAATGGAGTCAGGTCTTGAATTAATAGATGTTTATTCGACCCGGGGACATACTAGATCCATTGGTGAAGTAGTTGTAGAATCTGAGGTATTTTCCAAAAACTATCTGTTGAGTGGTTTTGAAAATCATGGTGGTGTGACTGTTCTAGGCAAAGGCTTAAAACCTCTAGGAAAAGTACTATTAGGTGTGGGGAATGGATCAGAAAGTATTAATCTCAAAAAGTCAGTTGCACTACAAGAATCTTTAAAAAAATTAAAACAAGTTAAAAGGAAGTTTGTAAATCAATTTAACTTGACAGGCAAATTTGGAGGCACTCTTAGGAAGACCCAAACAATAAAAGATGTGGTTCTAAAAGCCTGTGGTTTTAAAAACAGTGATTTCAAAAACAGTGATTTTGGAAGCGGCAAATTAATTTTTAGCGACGGAGTCGTAGCTCAGAAAATAGTGGGAACATATATGCACGGTCCAGTCCTTGCAAGAAATTATAAGTTAGCCGACTTTCTGTTGTCGATGGTGGTAGGTTGCGAAATTAATTCCCCAGAATTAGACAAGTTAAATACAACCAGCGAACTTTTGAGATTAGAAAGGCTCAAATGGTTTGTTTAATAGCACGTTTTGTCTAATTAAGATTCTGAAACAATCTGTCAAATCAGAAAAACTTTTTTTAAAAAAAATGCAATTATTGCATTCGTTGGTCATTTAGTGCTTCGCAACTAACTGTTTTAGCTTGTTGTATTTATGGCAACACGTTTTTTCTCAAAACCAAATACTTACGTGATTTTAAAAGTTCACACTTTATTTATCACATACAGTTACTTCTCCTTAATTCAATTTTCTCCTAAAATGAATACCACAGACCCAATATTCTCACAGCCCGATTAATTCAGGATTCTAAAGTAGCATAGCTCTCATCTGAAGCATATGACCATGTTAAATAGAATTATATGGTTTGAGTTCAGCTCGATTTAACTATTAATTATTGGCTCAAACAGACCTGGTTGTTTTGTTTATGGTTTTTTTAGCTCTGATATAAACGATATCAAGTTTAAATAAAATCTGCCCACACATACCTTAAACTAGCCGTAGGGATTGAATCAAGAATTATGATTATTGGGCTGTTAAATTTATAAATCGATAGCTTCTAAGTCAGTAAGCAGGATAAATGTATTAAGGTAAGCCAAAATTAATCAAAACCAAGCATTTCAACAGGATTTTTCTGCAAGTTGGATTTCAAATGTAAATTGGTAACAAATTCTACAAAAATGTGGCAATTTTGTGACTTTTTATTATCCATGAAACCATAGCCCATAATTTACGATTTAACTATTGTGATTAAAAGGTTGAAAAATATCGTGAATTCAAACAATCAGATATCTGACAGCGAATGTCATTTGACCTACAGGAGTTCTGGAATTTTTGATACTACTTTTAACAGGGACAGTGGATTTACGTTAATTGAAATCCTTGTTGCTCTTCTACTTATCATGATTACGCTGGTACCACTGCTTATGTTGTTCGTATCAGCGGGAAATGTCAGCAGGATCAACGCTAAATACTTGGAGGCGACAATCTTAAGCACTGGAACCCTTGAGTTTGTTCAGTCACTTCCACCTAGTTCAGTTGGTTACTATGAGGATGAATTTTCTACAACAAACTCCAACTATCCGCCAAATTCTACTAATGTACCAAGTGAATGGTCTGTATTTAACGGACTTTTTGGAACTGTAGGTTACGGTACCTTGCCGGCTTCGTTTGCCAGTGGTGAACCGGTCTATTTAGCCCAATACTCACCCGGAAATACCATCACCACTAGCTCAGCTACGGCAGCCACCAATATTGCTGCAGACTTAGTTCAACCTGTAATTAAATCAACTGTAGCAAATACGAATTATTACATTTATACCGTAGTAACTTGGCATAATACAACGTCAGCAATTACTTCTTCAACTTCAGATTGTGCTTATGCTGAAATAGATGTGCACACCTATTGGGATAACTTTAAAAATTCTCTCGTTGAATCAAATTTTGCTTATGGTATCGGTTCTGGGGTAAATTCAAATTCTACCTTGTCACCAGGTCAACAGTGTAGCTCATCAGCTGGTTCACTGTCGTCTACGGCTCCGAATCCGCCGACTGCTGTAACTGCAAGT
>JAJYVQ010000138.1 GCA_021791915.1 Actinomycetes bacterium
GATAGTGTCGCACCGTTGTCGATATTCTGTGGAGTTAACCATGATGACCCATTATAAGTAATTTCATTTCCTTTGTTATCGACTGCGACACAAAACATATTCGAAGTACAGGATATATCAGTAAGCTTGTTATTTCCGTCTACATTCTGTGCAGACAGCCATGAAGATCCGCTATAAGTAATTTCATTGCCAAAGTTGTCCACCGCAACACAAAATGTAGTAGTAGGGCAAGACACGGCTGTAAGAGTACCACCTGTTTCATCAATAGGTTGTGTAGGTGTCCACGAAGATCCGTTGTAGGAAAGAGTGGCTCCAATTTGTGACATATTGCTGCTCGTTAAATTTGTAGTAAAAACACAGAAGTTACTTGTTGAGCATGAAATATGGTTTGTAAATCCGCCATATATTTCTGTAGGACTGCCCCAAGTTGCGATCAGGGTAGTTGCAGAGGCTACATTGGGTCCAAATGAATATATAGTTAAAGTTGCAAATAAGATTACAACTGAGATAGTCAAACATGCAACTTTTCTCAGTTGAGTTTTTGCTAATTCTAGAATTTGTTCCATTAATTTAATCTTTGGCTCTATCAATTTTTGGCAAAGGCCACAAAAGTCAATTTTATTTAATTTGCAAACTTACTCCAAATATCTCCAGTATTTTTAAAATATCTCCAGTATTAACATAAAGCAGTATTTAAAATAAAGCTGGCAATTCTGTTTTGTGTCACGTTGGCAACAAATTCAATCCTAACTTTTATGCCCAAATTGGGGCAGATGCTTGATTATAATTATCGGAACTGTATTGATTTAACTTTACCTGTGTCTAATTAATTGCAACAAAATCTGTATCTTTAAAATAACGTCCATAAATCAGCGCAAATCCGAAATTAAAAGTACACAGATTCGGTGCTTACAGTCGATTAGAAGTCGAAGTAGTTCTATATCGGAATTTTTCAAACCTTAAAGTTAAAAGCTAACCGGTTATAGCTTAAAGTTAATTTGTGTTTTTAATGAGTCGGTTTAAAAACTCCAAAACTTAACTGCCAATACTTTTAATTTATTGGCAATTCTACGGGGTATTAATTTGAATATATTTTAAAGTTCCTAATGTCAGTCGATAAGTTAGCTCTGTTAGATCAAGGTAGTGGCTTCAATCGTTACTAAACTAAAAGTTAAGCTATATTTGTTCGGGACACATATTTCGACCTTTGTTTTAAGCAAGAAAAGTTTCTTTGGGCTCAATGTCTGTTAACTTGAGGCTTGAATGATTTTAACTGCTTAGATTATGACTACAAAGTGTTTCAATGGTGAATTTAGGATTGGTTTATCGATGGCTAGTATATAAATGAATGACAAAGAGTTAGATCGACTGTATCAGAAAACAAAAAAAGTTTTGTGGGAGAGCTATCCGGGGTCAGCTAGATCCTTGTGCGCATTAGATTTTAAGTCAGCTTATCAGTTGTTGGTAGCTACTATTCTATCGGCACAGTGTACGGATCAAAGAGTCAATCAGGTGACTCCGAGACTGTTCAAGCGGTTTCCAACTGCAGAAAAAACCGCTAAAGCTAATATTAAAGAGATTGAAGAAATAATAAAGTCCACAGGATTTTATCATTCAAAAGCAAATAATATATATGCGATGAGCCAAGCCGTCAAAAAAGATTTTAACGGTGAAGTTCCAGATGAATTGGATAAACTAGTTAAATTACCGGGAGTGGGTAGAAAGACTGCAAATGTTGTCTTGTCGGTTTGGTTTGACAAACCTGGATTACCGGTTGATACACATGTGCTTCGACTATCAAAAAGGATAGGGTTAACAAAGAGCATCGACCCCATAAAGGTTGAACTTGAGCTCAATGAACTTGTTAGACCAAAGGATCGAGGTGCATTTTCGATCAAGATGATACTGCATGGAAGAAAAGTTTGTTCGGCTAGGAAACCAGACTGTGACCGATGCAAAATGAACAAGTTTTGCGAAAAAAATGGAGTTAAATAGTTTAGGGTAACAGACCTAAGACTTTTTTGTAACAGTGTCCATTAACTGGGCTCGTTAGTCCAATTACTAGATACTTTGGTTTCCACCCCAGAAACTGATTCAGTTGTTTACCGACAAACCTAGATCTTGCTGTGTCAGTTAGTGCTGCTTGAATTGATCGATCTTGAACCATTAACTCTTCTACGAACTGACCAAACCCGAATCTAACCCATGCAGACCCGTCTTTTCTTCTAATCAATAGTGGGCCTCTTTGGGGTATTACGATTGCGAGCGACGGTTGAAAACCACTTAAGGTCCAGTAACTTGTGGAAGGACCTCTAAAACCTAGGAGTGGAGATTTGCCTTTTGAAATCAACGGTTTGAGTAGTTTATGAACTTTTCTTTTTCTTAAACGTTTGCCTGTAGACCTAATATTTCCTATTAGCTCTATGTACTCGGGCTTGGCCGGGTCGAGTTCTTTAGGCTTTGTAATAGCACTGACTTGAATAACATCAAACGGCGAACATATTGATAGAAGTGAATCGTGAAGTTCGCATCTGAACATAAGTTTTGTTTTGAGATCGACCACTACTGCGTCAGAAGAACTTACAACCAGAAGGCATAACCTTCTAACTGTCTTTTTTGTAGTCTGATGGTTGGGTGAAGTCGTCAGCATCAATAGTCAGTTGAGTAATAGTAAGTAAACGAAAGCTTGAATTTTAGTAGCTGGTAGAATCTGATAAGCAAGAAAAGTTATAATCATTTCAGCTAATTTCAATTTTAGCTAATTTCAGAAGCAACTGTTTCAAATCTTCAACACCTTGTACTGGACTATGGCATATGTTATTTGTACATATTTCAACAGAAAGTTCTCTGTCGGGCTCATTTAGACCTAAAGATAGTGAACTTGAATTCTTATCTTTGTACACAAATATTAAGTTTGGTATATATACGTCTCTAAACACGTTTGCCAAACTTCTGGAATAGGTTGCAAGCCTTGCTTCGAAGGGATTCTGTATAAAACTTATGGCAGATATTAGATGAGAAAAGGCTAAAGGGTATTTCAAGCCTAGGTTGTAGTAGGGCATTGCTATTTTGATAGCTAAATGTTTATAGTTTTCATCTTCAGTAATGCAGTTAAGCTTAATTAAAGCAAGAGCGATCACCGAAGTAGCAGATGGTATAACACTGTCGTAATAACTGTAAGGTGTAGCAATTAAGCCTGTTTGAAGCCTGTTTGCCTGTCGGATTTCGACGATATCTGCATCTAATAAACTTTGAAGTTTCCCACTATCTTCGACTATTTTATCTACAGTATCATTTGTTCTTGCATTATCTTTTTTATAGTCTGAAGGATCCATGAAATAATTAATTATGTAGTCTGTTATCTCACAGCTTTTGTTCAAGTATTTACTATTTCCGGTATATTCGTATGCTTTAATACAGGCTTCTGTTAACCAGCCTAAGTCTGTAGCAGTTGCCAGTGCTTTAAAGAGTTGACCGTCGATTAATGCCCTTCGGTAATGACCTGACTCGTCTTTAAAATTTTCCAGTAGAAAATCCAGATTAGACAGTGCTTTGCTTCTATATGAATCTTCGTCTAGTATGAATCCAGCTTCTAAAAGAGAGGTCACAAACATAGCATTCCACTCCAAAACTACCTTTTTATCAACTTCAGGTTGAGGTTTTTCAAGCCGTCTTTTAAGTAGTAGGTGTTTAGCTCGTGTAATAGCATCTGGTTCTGGAAAAGGCAGTTTACCAAACGGTCTTCGTAGAATATTTTTTCCTTCAAAATTACCAGCTTCGGTTAATTCCCACCAAGAAACTGCTGATTCGAATAACTCTTTTTCACTAAGGATCTCTTGAATTTCTCTGTATGAAAATATCATTGAATCCCCTTCTTTTTTATTACTATCAGCATCTATGGCAGAATATACTTCTGAAGAATTACCTGACATGTATTCAAATATCCAGCTAATAGTATTTTTTACAATTTGTCTATAAGCATCGTTTTTTGTAAGTTGATAAGCGTGAAGATAATTTTTAATTAGACCCGGTTGATCGTAAAGCATCTTTTCAAAGTGGGGAACTGTCCATGTTCTGTCGACGCAGTATCTTGAAAAGCCTCCCAAAAGATGGTCGTAAAGTCCTCCTGATGCCATTGCATTTAATGTTGTTATAATAAATGTCTTGAGTTCTTGGTCACCTGTTTTGATATAAGTTCTTAATACTAGTTCCAAACTTAAAGGATTTGGAAATTTAGGTGACTTGTGGAAACCGCCGAAAGTAACGTCAAAGGAGCTTTTTATTTGTTCTGAAATTTCTAAATAAGCTTTCTTTTCTGAATTCTCTAAATTAATTAGCTTTGAAAGGTCAAAATTTAGCATTTTGTTCGGCGGATTAATTTTTGTTGTGAGATTTTGAGTTAAAGCATATGCAATATCGCTTAACTTGTTCCTTTCTTCATTAAAAAATTTTGTGATATTTGTCAACAGTTCCATGAAAGTAACCTGTGATCCTATTTTTTTATTGGGGAAGTAGGTTCCAGCAAAAAATGGTCTTCCGTCTGCAAAACAGAATACAGTCATGGGCCAACCTCCACTGCCCGTTAACTCTATGGTTGCTTCCATATAAATTGAATCCAAATCGGGTCTCTCTTCTCGGTCGATTTTGATAGAAACAAAATGTTCATTTAGATAGTCAGCAGTTTTCTGATCTTCAAACGATTCGTGAGCCATTACATGACACCAATGACACGACAGATAGCCTATTGATATGAAAACTGGTAGATCTAGACGTTTAGCTAGTTCAAAGGGTTCGTTACCGTACTCGTACCAGTTAACTGGGTTGGAGCTGTGTGCTTTCAAGTAGGGGCTAAGTGCATTGGTTAAAGAATTCATATTTTAAAATACCTAGTAATTTTTTCTTTTAAAGTTTATTGTATGGAAATAAGCTTATTAGGAAAAGTAGCTATTGTGACCGGAGCTAGCAGAGGTATAGGTTTGGCAGTAGCTAAAATGTTTTGCGAGTCTAGCTCAAAAGTAGTTTTAGTATCAAGAAACGAAGAGGAGTTGGCAAAAATTCAGCAAGAATTGGGAGATCGTGCGACCTATGTTCAAGCAAATTTAGGCAAGCCTGAAGAAATTAAAAGAGTTGTAGAGTCTGTATTGAACATTCATTCTAAAATAGACATAATTGTAAATAATGCTGCTGCCAATCCGTACTTCGGAGCACTTTCAGACATTGATTTAAAAGCAGAACAAAAAACTATAGACGTTAACATATTGGGCCCACTTGAATTGATTAAGCTGGCATATAACTCGTATATGAAGTCAAATGGAGGAAATATTATCAACATATCTTCGATCGGTGGTATGCAGGTTGAATGGAATATTGGATTCTATAACGTTACTAAAGCGGCGTTGATTCATATGACTAAACAGTTGGCAGTTGAAATGGGACCTAACGTTAGAGTAAATGCCATTGCTCCTGGACTTGTGAAGACCAAATTTGCAAGGCGATTGTGGGAAGACAAGGAAGACAAAATCGCAAGCAAATTACCTTTAAGGAGGATCGGGATGCCAGAAGATATAGCTAAAACGGCTCTTTATTTGGCAAGTGATATGTCTCAGTGGGTTACTGGACAGGTTTTAGTAGTTGACGGTGGCGCATCTTTAATACCTGCAGGCGGAGTTACAGGAGGTTAAAAGTGACTACAGGCGAAGAGTTGTTAAATTCAGTGTTAAAAAGAGAGACCGTACATGATACTTTAGGGATCAAAGTAGAATCCGCTGATGTCGACAAAGTGGTTATGTCCCTTCAGGTTGATTCTAAGGTACATCAGCCCATGGGACTGCTTCACGGAGGAGTTTCTTGTGTTATAGCCGAGTCTGCTGCCAGTTATGGGGCAGCATTAAACTTGTTGCCTGAAAGAAGTGCTGTAGGTATTGAACTCAATGCATCTCATTTAAAAAGCGTTACTTCAGGTAAAATTACTGCAACCGCTACTCCCATAAGAAGAGGAAGAAAAGTTCATGTCTGGGGAATTGAAATCGTAGATGAAGTTGGTAATTTGATCTGTATTGCCAGGTGTACGCTAGCTGTGGTAGATCTGCGACTACCAGAAAGCTAATGTTAAACTTTAGGCCTTAAAGTATAAGCTAAAGTTAAAGTTAGCGTGTACCTATTGAAGGTAGTTCTAGTAGTTTAAATGAATTTCTTTATTGTTCGGTAAACACAGTTTAATTTGAGCAAAATCTAAACTTAGATCTTTTAAGAAGAGCTTCATAACAGTATCGTAACTGCAAATTTATGCATTATCTCTTAATCAAATTTCGTTAAAGATGATACGACTTAAACTGAAGTTGTTGCAAGCAAGGTTATGGATTACAGTCATGAATCGTAAAAATAACTTATGGTTTGCATCTGCCGTCAACACCTGGCGACGATCCGTTTGGGCAGATTAATGTAGTTTTC
>JAJYVQ010000139.1 GCA_021791915.1 Actinomycetes bacterium
ACAATTAGTCTGTGATTGTCACCGTAGGTAGTTTCTCCAACATAAGCTTCACCGTTTAGGGTATAGTCAATTTCAACAAAGTTACTTTCATCTATTAATTCAATTGCTCTTTTAACGGAACCCGCTAACTTAGCTGTAATGGAGTAGTTAACGCCTTTATCCCTACAGGCTTTAATTACATTTTTTGAATAAAATCCAGAATCAGCCCTTAAGGTGATGTTAGCCGTACATCCTACATTCTTTAATCTGTTGATAGTTTCAGTTATAAAGTAAGCTGATCCTCTTCCACTGTGGGCTGACCCTCTTCTGTTTCTGACATGTACGATATCTCCTGTTTTACCTAGGGTAGCTATCAAAGGATGGAGTCCCAATACTTTTGTATAACCGTAACTTGCCCCTTCTTTATTCTTGCCATATAGCTCACATATCGTTGAATCAACATCAAGTGTAATATCTTCATTTTTAGGTAAGATTCCAAACCCAGAAGCTCTTTTTAACAGTTCAGAGAATAATTTATCTAATTGTCTTACGTTACCGTAAGTAAATGATCTAAGAAACGTACCTAAGGTAGAAGGAGCCATAACTTTATGGTTAACTAACATTTCGCTACAACCAGATCGTAAAACATCGGCATCGTCAATGCAGTCTCCCCCTACTATAAATGACTCTATTAAAGTCATTATTTTCCTACCTGGATTAGGTCTACCTGGAGAGTCACCTAAATCAATAATCTGATCTGCTAGATCAATTAGCTGAAGTTTTGTGGCAAAATCATTTACTAAATGTAGTCCAGCATATGATGCACTTTTTTTATCATCAAAAATAACTGAAAACTTGGACGACTTATGGTAAGATGGTGACACTAAAAAGGTGTCCTTTTGGCTAGTTGTTTTAGATTTTTTCATACACCAATTCTACTAAGCCAGAAGGGCATTTTAGTGTATTTGTACCAGTAAGACTGATGCTAATTTAGTAATTTTTCGGTGGATCTAGGTTAAGCTAGGTCGACTTTGTTGTAGATCGACTTTGTTGTCCGAATCAACAGTTAGAAGCTTTAAATCGGACAATTGAACCCTCTTTCTAAATCCTCTTTGTGATAGATAAATTTCGAAAGAATAACTTTTAGCTATATCTGCTAACGGAACCCTCCATCTAGAATGTTCATCCTAGTAATTTATGCTAACTTTACACTTGTACATGATTCTTTTCTAAACTAGTTATCGTGATTGAATACAGCCAAATTCAACCAGATAACATTGAAGAAATCGTAACACACCACATAGCCGAACTAAACGACGAATTTCTAGTTCAATTTGGTGACGATTTCTTGAAAGTATATTACAAAGCGTGGATAAGTTCGCCCTGCAGCTATAACGTTGTCGCAAAAGATGGATCACAAGTTGTAGGAGCCATGCTTACTGCGATTAACCCTCCCTTACATTACAAATATATTGCTAGACACCACCTAGTCAACCTATCAGTAGCAGCACTTAAGTCCTGTTTGAAAAACTTAAGTTTCCTAAGTCAGCTGATCAGAACCCGTGGCATATATTATGCAAAAGGAATCTTAAAACTGATTTTTAAAACGATGGAAAATAGATTTAATCATGTATTGAAAAACAAGTTAAGCGCAAAAAATACCAACGAAAACCCAATAGTTGCCGATTCAAAACAAAAAGTCCAGTCGGACTGCTATCCTCACGACAAAGTTGAAGACAACGAGTCAAAAACTAGCAACTTCACAAATACCAATACCGAGCGAATAGATTTTAAGGTGGCAGAACTTGCGCATATTTTTGTAGTTTCAGAATTTAGAAACTCGGGCGTTGCCAAAACTATGATCGAAATGCTAAAACAAAAATGCATAAATGAATCAGTTGCTTCAATTGAATTGGTCACACCCGTGGAATCACCATCGGTTGGATTTTATGAAAAGCTAGGATTCTACAACCATGGAAAAATTGTTGCAAAAACCAAAGAATCTTTTATAAAGTTCAAATTGGACTGCTAAAAGGCAAATTAAAGATTATCCAAAATTAAACATCTCTCATAAATATCAGTGAACTAAAAATCAGTGAGAGGGGCTTTGGCTAGTGGCCTGATAAGCTGACGGGATGCCTTCAACTCCCATACAACCTACCGTAGGAGTTACGTTCACTAAAGGAGTCACATAAGGAAGACTAGAGTAACCAAGATCTGCAGCTGGAACCGCATTTGCCATTGCAACATCTCCAGCAGGAGACGGGTGTAAATTGTCACCCGAATTGTACGGAGGAAAAATTGATGTCGGAACGCACTGCCCATTATAAGTGTCAGAAATTACAGATGCCATATTAACTACATAGTCAAATGAATTGCTTGTCATCATCCAGTTATTAACGTCTTCTAAGTATGACTGTTGCAAAGGTGTCCATAGCTCTTTAACTGAACTCATCCTTGGGAGCAAAGTAATTCCGATAACCTGTTTGCCTGCAGCTTTGACCGTTTGAATAAACTGCTGCATTCCTTGTATCAACTGGGTAGCCGTAGCTCCAAACCAAAGATCATTTGTACCTAATAATAAAATTACAGTACTTACACCAGGCAAGGAAAGTGCATCGTTATCGACTCTCGAAAGACCCGAGGGTCCACCACCTTTTTTAGAATCATCGTCAGGCAAACTCAAAAGAGCATTTGCGGTTATGCCCTCGTCGATTACTGCTCTTTGTTCTACAACTGGAAGCTGATCGATTCTAAGCTGAAGATAGTCCGGCCACCTCGTAGTAGAGTTGTAACCGTCGGATATTGAATCCCCAATAACAACAATTGAGCCTGCCGACGATGCTTGAGTAGGTCCTTGATCCAAAAACATCGCATCTACGAATCGCGGATAACTCGATGCGTAACCAAAAGATGAACCCTGAAGCGAATTTGCAACATCAGGTTTATTATTAGGCGTAAAATACGATGCGGTACCTACTGAACAACAAGGATGAAGCGTAACTAAGTCCGACCCAACCACATAAAAACTAACGGCCAATACCTCAAACTGACTTACGGACATCTGGATTGGATCCGAAACCAACTGCTGACCTACTGGTATTGTTACCGAAGTGGATCCGTTGAAAGTTAAAGGTACTTCAGTAGATGCAATGATGTTTGCTCCTGACGAAACTTGGGCAATGTTTAAACTCTCTAAATTTAACGGCACGTTACCGTACAGGTTAGAGATTTGAATCTCAAGGGCATTGCCCGCAGTCGGTGATTTTATTATCTCTCTTAAGCTGGCATTTGTTACAGTTTGATACCCCCACGCCATCGGAGAACCCCACACTACTCTCCATACATCACTAACTGTAGTAGTAGCTGGAGCCGTAGTAGTTACTTTCTGTTTAACAGTATCTGAGGAGGCCACAACTTTTTTATCGGTGGCAAACATATAGTTAGTAGTTAAGATAACCGCTAAAATCAATATCAATACCATAAATGATGCAATAATACGATTTCTTCTCCGTCTTCTTAGAGGATACTTTAGTTTCGGACGACTAATTGGTAGCTGTCTTGGATTATTGTAAGTCATTTGATACCATATGCAACCATATTTGTTAGCAATTCAGCAAACCTTTTGAAATAACTAAATGTTGGTGACATGCTTATTTACTGCTAAACGCAAAAAACTGACAACGTGTTGCCTTTTTGAATTCATGTTCTAAAATGCCGTCAAAATACATATTTATTTTATAAGATTAAAAAAATTATATATCAAATTCTAAACTATTTAGTTTCAAACTATCAACATGATAAGTTAACTAAGCAGTTTTAATTACGACTGTTCGCTGGTTTATTTTGGTCCTAATTTTTTTGTGTATTGACTTAAAAACTGAGAAATGAATAATCCTAACTTCAATTTTAAACTAAAGTAACCTAAGTTATTATTTCATTACAACCTAAGCCATGGCGAATGTAGATGAATATTTACTATTGACGTCTTTGCTTAAGTATCATATTTATTTTAGGTAATAGTAGAATTTAGTAAATTAACGATAATATTTAAACAATTTGTATGTTGGATTTAATCAGAAAAACGCTTCTAAAACACCAAAAATCAAGGTGGATTAAAATGTCCGCTACTTGGGACGAGGGAAGCCTCGGCCTGACAAGCGTTGTAGAAGCACTTGTAGATAAAGTTAACTGTAACGCAGAAAGCCTAATTGTGGACTTAGGTAGCGGATCTGGACAGCTCTCCATACCATTAGCAAAACGTTCTAAGACTGTTTATGCAGTTGACATATCCCCTCCCATGTTGGACCAACTGGTTGCAAAAGCAAAAAAAGAGGGAGTTGAAAATATTAAACCCGTAGCAGGTTCAATAGAAGAAATGAAGTTTGATAAGTCCTCTATTGACTTTGTAGTTACAAACTATGCTCTCCACCACTTACTTGATTTAGATAAACAGTTAATTGCAAAACAGATTTTCGAATGGCTCAAACCCGGAGGAACACTCATAATAGGAGATATGATGTTCGGAAGAGGAAGCGATCAACGAGACCGGGAAATAATTAAAGGAAAGCTACTCGCTCTAGTTAAGCGGGGTCCAGGAGGATGGTTCCGGATTATAAAAAATGTTTTTCGGTATTCGCTTAGATTTAGCGAAAGACCGGTACCGATAGAAACATGGTTAAATAATCTAAAGAATGCGGGATTCGAAAATATAGACTACCAAAAGATCGTGGCAGAAGCTGTAATTATGACTGCGAGCAAACCTAAACAGTAACACTTTAATATGTAAATTTAAAGCAGACCGTTTCAAATTAGTTTATAGTTAAACCCCCAAAGCTAAGTCGCCTCTAAATAAATCTTCAGATCCAATTTTCTACAATATATCATAACCTAACTCAAAATTTTAAATATAATGACCGATTTTTAAACAAATTTAGCTGAGTTTTAATGTTTCACACAAATACGATATAAATAATTTAATTCTAAATTATTACGCTCTATAATAAAGTTTCTTTTGGATTTGTGTGAAAAGGCAGTTAGGGAGCTCCCGGGCAGTATGTACTTGTGGGTGCAATATAATTTCCAGTAATTAAAGTAGATACCCCCGAAACATCAGCTTGAGTTTGTAAATTTCCAATTACGTTTTGATTTAATAGGTATTGATCCAAAAATGTAGTTGTGGTCTGATCTACAACTGTAGCATAACTGTTATTTTGGGTATAAGCGATAAGATGATCTGCGCCCATCAGTTCTACATAATATTTCGGAGCCGATGCCGAATCGTAAATTTGAATTGAGCAATATGGCGGATTTATGGTGTCATTTGTACCTTGAGAGATGTAGATAGGTACCTGAGGAGCGGAAAAATAAGTGCCGCTAAAAGCACTGTACTCAGCAGCTGATAGAAGGACAATTGCTTTAATAGTAGGGTCTTTATAAACTGAATCTACGGTGGCGGCCAACGTAACATCCCCTCCGTCAGATTGACCAGCGGCTCCAATTTCATTATCATTTATAAGGTTGTGAAATTCACCAGAATTTTTTGATTCATTTATGAAGTAGTCGATAACATAACTTAGATCAGCGGGATGATTTACAATATCAGCCCGGTTAACTCCTGTCGGACTTGCTGGATCCGTACCTGGATACTGTGGCATTGCCACGACAAAACCGTTTTGAACCCAATAATTAACTAACGACAAATAACTTCTATAAGACACGTCAAATCCTTGTGAGAAAACAACAAATGGGAATGGGCCATACTGAATTGCAGGACCCGAAGTACCGTTTAAGGTAGGAAAACACAGTAGCGTCGGAATATTTCTTGTACCGCCAGCTGTTGGTTCGCTGATAGCAAACATCTGGTAACCAACCGTAAACTGAGACACCTTAGCAAGACTTGAAGTTGAACCGCCACTTTGGCCAGTATTAGTTAAAGTTGTAGAAGTATCTGGAGAAACTTTTTTATTTATGTAGCCGACTCCATAGTATGCTCCTAGACCTATAAGAACAAAACATGCCAGTAAAACAAACCACCTAAATGCGATCTTACCTTTGGAAGGTCTACTATATCTAGCCATATATCACTCAAACAAATTTTCAGAACGAAGATGCCAAAGCATTAATAGTTAAATTATTACAGATTGGCTGCAACCCAAAACCTACTTTATAGGAGTATTTAAAATCGGAGATTATTTTTAGCACATTCATATACGAGCAATGTTTAAGACAACTATATCAAATTTGGATTACAATTTTTGTTCATTAATAAAATCACAATTAGAGTATCAGCAATAAAAATATTAGATTAAAATCCACTCAAGTTAGATTTTTGAACTTTAGGTCTTAAACTCCGTGATTTGAATTTAAGATTTAGATATATCTCTGCAAAAATACAACCGTTAAATCACTGATAAAATATTTATGTGCGGGGATAAGTCGGTTAGCTTAGTAGTTGTAGCTTTGGCC
>JAJYVQ010000140.1:0-3903 GCA_021791915.1 Actinomycetes bacterium
ACAATATTAAAGACGATGGTCTATGGACTAGTTTAAATCGTAGCTAATTGTTTAACGAGATTTTTTAAGTTGTTTTTAAGATAAATTTAAATTGTACATATATAATAAAACAGTCGAAGATCATCCTACTTACAAAAATCTAACCGATAACTGTAATCTTACTTAGTAAACGAAAAATGACAATCTCAGTTTTAAAATAAATGACTGTAGGATCAAGTTTAATTCGCAGTAAGTTTTTCATCTAAAGTTGATATGAAATGACCGCCAATTTCAATTACGTTTTGCCTGTTGCATATGTGGCAGCAGACGTTATCTGTGTAAGAACTACAGAACAAAGCAAAAGTCAACTTTCAAATCAAACTGTTGACATTCTCTTAATCAAAAGAGCTAATCCACCATTTAAAGATAAGTTTGCGATTCCAGGTGGATTTGTAGAAACCGACGAAGATGTAATAGAAGGTGCGGTTAGAGAACTTTCGGAAGAAACAAATATTTCGGTGTTACCCGAACACTTAAAATTACTTGGTATATACGGTAAACCAGGCAGAGATCCGCGAGGTAGAACTATTACTGCTGTCTACTACTATATTTCGGATTCAAAATCCACATTTGATAACCTTAGGGCCCAAGACGACGCCAAAGAATTTAAGTTTTTTCCAATCGATAACCTGCCCGATTTGGCATTTGATCACCAAACTATTATTGCTGATTTAAAAAATGAGCTAATTAAGCAAGATCTAATATAGCAAAACTACCACTTTTAGTAACATTTAAACGACAACAAGTTAAAAAATAGTATTCTATTTATCATGTCTATTAAAACAATTGGAGTAATCGGAAGTGGAATAATGGGTTCGGGAATAGCTGAAGCGGCTGCTGGACACGGTTTTAAAGTGATTTTGCGGTCAAGGAGCATTTCAAATGCTGAATCCATGAAAGCTACAATGGAAAAGTCTCTTGCAAAACAAGTTGAAAAAGAAAAGATAACCGAAGACAAAAAACAACAAACTCTTTCCAACGTAAAACTTACCGAAGATTTAAACGATTTAAGCGACTGTGACTTGATAATCGAGTCTATAGTCGAAGATTTGGATGCAAAGATAGAACTGTTTAGACAGTTGGATTCAATTGCAAAAAAAGAAGCGATATTAGCCACCAACACTTCTACTTTACCAGTAGTTGAAATGGCAATCGAAACATCTAGACCCGACCATATTTGCGGAATTCACTTTTTCAACCCAGCTCCAGTCATGAAGCTAGTGGAAGTTGTGAGACCGATAACGGCAAGTCAGGAGACCATCGATCAAGCTCTGGAATTTGCTAGAACGTGTGAAAAAGAGCCAGTTGTTGTCAAAGACCAAGCTGGTTTTATCGTCAACGCATTACTTTTCCCATACCTTAACAATGCAATCAGGCTGGCAGAACAGGGAGTTGCAAGTTACGAAGATATAGATTTAGCTATGAAGGGTGGCTGTGGCTTTCCAATGGGGCCATTTGCTCTTTTGGATCTTGTGGGACTTGACACTTCACTTGCAATACTAGATGCACTTTACGACGAGTTTAAAGACCCCAACTTTGCAGCCGTACCTCTTTTAAGGAGGATGGTCGCTGCAAACAAACTCGGTCGTAAAACAAAACAGGGTTTTTATACCTATTAATCTTAAATAAGATATATGATATGACAGACCGTCCTTGGGTAATGAGGACCTACTCGGGTCACTCAAGTGCTAAAGCATCTAACGAACTATTCAGAACCAATCTTATAAAAGGGCAGACTGGCTTATCTATCGCTTTTGATCTGCCAACTCAAATAGGATATGACCCTGATGCAATCCAAGCAAAAGGAGAGGTCGGAAAGGTCGGAGTCCCTGTAGTCCACATAGGACACATGCAACAGCTGCTGGATCAAATTCCTGTTGACCAGATGAACACCTCTATGACCATCAATGCTACGGCTGCTTGGTTGTTAGGTCTTTATATAGCAAACGCAATAAACCAAAACATCGACATAGCTAAGCTTTCCGGGACAACTCAAAACGATATTGTAAAAGAGTACCTTTCTAGAGGTACTTTTATATTCCCACCAGACCATTCCAAAAGACTAATCGTAGACATGATCTCCTATACAGTTTCAAATGTCCCGAAGTGGAATCCGATTAATGTGTGCAGTTATCACCTTCAGGAGGCGGGTGCTACCCCAGTTCAAGAGATAGCATTTGCTTTGGCAACTGCAATAGACATATTGGATGCGGTAAAATCCTCAGGTACCGTAACAGAAGATTTATTCTCACAGGTTGTAGGAAGAATTTCATTTTTTGTAAATTCTGGAATCCGTTTTATCGAAGAAAATTGCAAGCTTAGAGCTTTTACAAAAATGTGGGACGAAATCTGTCAAAAAAGATACAAGGTTACCGAACCTTCGCTAAGAAGGTTCAGATATGGGGTTCAAGTTAACTCTTTAGGATTAACAGAAGCACAGCCAGAAAATAACATTCAGAGAATTGTGCTTGAGACTCTTGGGGTTACTTTGTCAAAAGATGCCCGCGCAAGAGCGATTCAGTTACCTGCTTGGAACGAAGCATTAGGTCTCCCAAGACCGTGGGATCAGCAGTGGTCACTTAGAATCCAACAAGTATTGGCTTACGAGACCGATTTACTTGAATATGAAGATATATTCAATGGGTCAAAAGTAATCGAAGAAAAAACTGAAGAGTTAATAGTTTCATCTACTGCGGAGTTAAACGAAATATTAGAACTCGGAGGAGCATTTAATGCGATCGACGAACTTAAATCTCGTTTAGTAAGATCCCAAGCTGATAGGGTAAGAAAAATCGAAACAGGCGAACTCAAAATAGTAGGTGTCAACTCTTTTCAAGAAACTGAGGAGTCTCCGCTTACAACGTCTATAAATGGCGAAGAAGCTATTCTTAGAGTAGATCCTAGAGTCGAATCAGAGCTGATTGAAGATGTCATTGCCCATAGGGAACGACGTGACAAAAATAAGTTTACACAAGCTTTGAACAAATTAAAAAAGGCGGCAGAAACAAACGAAAATATCATGCTTCCTACTATTGAATTTGCAATTGCAGGGGGTACAACGGGAGAATGGGCCGATGTGTTACGGAAGGTCTTCGGTGAATATCGAGCACCCACAGGTATACAAGGAGCAATGGGACACCACGGTGAGGAACTTAAAAACGCAAGAGAAAAAATCAACTTGTTGTCCAAATCCTATCGAAGACCGAGAATTTTAGTTGCCAAACCGGGTCTTGACGGACATTCTAACGGAGCCGAACAGATTGCCGTAGCTGCCAGAGATGCTGGATTTGAAGTAATTTATCAAGGAATAAGATTGACACCCGAGCAGATCGTTTCATCTGCAGTAGACGAAGATGTCGACATCATTGGTCTTTCAATCTTGTCTGGATCTCATATGGAGCTAATCCCAAAAATAATGGAGCTTCTGAAAAAAGCTGGAGGGAATATACCGATAGTTATCGGAGGAATTATTCCAATTGCGGATCATGCCAAGTTATTGGAGCTTGGAATTTCTGCCATTTATACACCGAAAGATTACGAGATTGGCGAAATAATTTGTGACTTGGTTACAATTGTGGAAAAATCACAAAATTAAGTATTGTTAGCTAAAAGTTTCCATAAGCTGAAACTCAAATTAATAATTAACATATCGTCTTCATTCATTGCATATTCTAAAAAAATTTTTCTGTTTTTTCTAAAAACAGCTCTGAACTTTGAATTACTACAATAGTTCAAAATATAATTTACTTTAAAATGCTTAATCCTATATTCCCGAAAAACTTAGGCGCTAGGTTTGTTGGGCAATTCTATTTGAAGGCATTCGAGTATCAGTCTTTGATCTTTAGTTAGCTCGCCAATGATTTC
>JAJYVQ010000140.1:3913-6414 GCA_021791915.1 Actinomycetes bacterium
GGGTATTAATTGAATTTAGTAGAAGGATTAAATATTCCTAGCGCCTAAAATCTTCGGGAATATAGGTTAATTCTAACCAAATTTTATTGCAGGAATAATTACTGTTTTTACTTGTTGTACTTATTAAATGATACTTTCAAAGATCTCATTGAGATTAAAAAAGTTACTATAAGGAGGTAAGGCATGACAAAAGTTATCGAATTTATGTCGTCAGTTGCAGGAAGAAGTGCGAGAGTTGTATTGGGACTGATTTTGATCGGAATTGGAATATACATAGGAAGTTGGGGACTGATCTTATCTTTGATTGGACTAATTCCATTAATATTGGGGGCGACAAATAAGTGTGCGCTTAACTTAGCGGTTCGTCCACACCTTCAACATTAAAACAAAATTAAAAGAATTTCGACTTAAACCAAACGACACCTATTTAACCAAGGAGTCGTTTGGTTTATTCAAGACAGATTCAAATTAAGATATCTCAAACTCTAAGTCAGAAATATCATATTTTTATGTAACCTTCAACTGAAATATTAAGCAGGCGGGGTCGTGAATCCGCCTTGTGTTTGACAGTCTTGACTTAAAACATTTGGTAGCCCAGTAGGTACGTACGGATCCGGGGCAGGCTGGCCAGAAAACCTGTCTGCCATCCAGTGAACCATATCAGGTGTAGACGGAGTAATAACTTGTGCGTGATGTTCTCCCGGATACATCCATCTCTGTACTTCAGCACCGATTGAGCAGAGATGATCTGCAAGTAATTGTGTAGAAATTGGCGGAATCTGACCGTCTGCGGTTCCCTGAATAATAAGAAGAGGAACATTAGGAGCGGAAGTAAATTGTCCGGGATCATTTGCTATTAACAGTTTTTTCCAGGCAGGAACAGTAAAAGGATCATGAGTTACCAGACTCGTTAGTGGGTACTTGTCGAATGTTTTCTGCAGATAATTGTAACAACCTTTAGTTACATCGTTTTTAAGTTTTATCGCTGCAGGCGTTGTAACTTCATTCAATGGTGCAAGCTTATTACCGTAAGCTAGATTAAACCCAACTGCCGCCATATAAAGATAAAATGCATATGGACTTGTCTTTAGTGCAAGGTAAATATATTGGAACTGCGAAGGTGGGGCACCCGCCACTACACCTTGTAAGTTCAAGTTCTTTGCATATGTAGGACCTAGGTCCCATGCAAACATGGCAGTTTGTCCGCCTTCTGAATGACCCCAAACAATGTAGTCACTAGAAGCTTTAAAGATACTGTTGTTTTGAACGGCTTTAACCAAATCAAGTGTATTTTCAGCTGATAAGTTCCCAACCAAGTAAGCCAAAACTCCAGGCGGAGTTCCCTCCCCTTGATAATCGCTTGCGGTAACCTCCCAGCCTTGTTGCAATAAAGCATTAATTGACGGAACAGCCGATGCTGGTTGCAAAGAGGGTGCACATTTCATCGACATTCCGTTAGTTCCATGGCTCCATGCAACTACCTTATATCCAGTTTTAGGCGCTGGAACCAAAGGAACATACACTAAACCAGTAACTGGAACCACCTTGTTTTGTTCATTTACAGAAGTATACATAACTCTGTATGGTACACCGTCGATTCCCGGAACATCCAGTCGGACTTCCTTAATTAATACACCAGCGCGATCTGGAAGCTTAATCGGAATAGAGTAAAAAGCTGGCATCCCGTTTGGTGCTGGTATCGAACTAGGTTTTGTAGGACTAGCAGTCGAAGAACAAGAACTAAATATCAGCATAACCACTGTTAAGACAAATATTCTAAAATAATTTTTTTTCATTTCATCAACCTCGTGTCTATTTTAGCAATAAATCGACATTTATAAAGATTTGATAAAAGCCGTGTACAAACTATACTATTAAACATCTTATAGTATGGCTGAGTTTAAACAATTACTAAGAGAGCAGACACCCGCAGAATCAAAAAGATGAGATATGGCTTAGCTCTTAAACTCAGTTTACAACTTCACAATATTCTACATGGTTTACCATTAGTTGAAACCCCTAGTAATTAAAACTTTTAGAATTGAAATTTTTAGAGCAGATGTTTTTGTAAAGATTTTATTGATTCAGTTTTTTAAATAAATACTTTATTTCAACTACCAAGTAATTACACTTATACTCTGATAAATAACTGAAGGAACAAGGTCGAAATTATCAAAGCTGGAATACAGATTGGGGCCATATTAGATATATACTTTTTCGACGTAATCGGATAGTTTTTGTCCCGGCACTGTTTCATCCACAAAAGCGTAGCCAAAGAACCACTCATCAGTAAGCATGGCCCCATGTTTACCGCAAATATAATAGACAAAAGTGAACCTTTAGATATATGCATTAAGAACGGCGCATAAACAAGGACGGTTGACAGATTTCCAAGAACATTAGCCAAAACTGCTGTAATTATTACCACTTGCAACAGTGTCAGCAGCGAATTCCCTATAAAAAACCGTTCAATCTTAAAATAGTTGGAAAAACCAAATGCC
>JAJYVQ010000141.1 GCA_021791915.1 Actinomycetes bacterium
AGAGTTTTTAAGACCAGTAGGATTTTTAAGTCCAGCAAGTATTACCCATTCTGATTTTTGTGTCTCAGGTACATTGTCTTTGTGATCTGATTTAAGCCTTACTGCAACATGATTATTTTCGCTTTCGTACTCACAGAATAGACCATCTCTGACGTAAGTGTATTCGGTATCTAACTTATAGATCGCATTTGGAAAACTTAAGCCAAGTCTTAACTCTAATTTGTCATCACTTTCATTTGATATTTTAAATTTAAAAGCACTGCCGGGAGTTGAGAGCCACTTATCGTTGTTTGGAATATAGGGACTTAGCTGCTGAACTTCTAAAACAACTTCGCTACAAATATCAGATAGATCATAGGAACACCACGACTGAGGAAATAGAGCCCTGTAAGTTCCAGATCCCTTATTTAAATTCGTCCAAGAATCCTGAGAATCTTCTGTAGCTAAAAATTTGTAGTTATAGTTTGATTCATTATGGGACTTAACGGCCAAATGAAAGCCAGCACCTTTTAAATAACGTTCTTCTAGTCCTGAATAAATTTCTTTACCCCACATTGATCCAGTAGAGTCGTCTCCTCCGCAGTCAAAGTTAAACGGTCCAAAGCTACCAGCCAAGTTCCACATAAATGATCCAGTACCTATACCTCCTAAGGGTATTCCCCTTTTAGTGCGTACAATAGGTTCTATATCATCTTCTAAGGGGATAAACTTACCGGTTGCACCTTTAGGATAGTTACCAAGTTGTCTTGTCCACGCACACTTTGGTACATTAAATAACTTAAACTCTTTCATAACCATTATTTCAGTAAAAATTTCTCAAATACCATTTAATAGATCATAGTTTTTGGCGGGAAAAATAGCCAATTAATAACGTCAATTCTCACAAGGGTCACTAATTCAATCTAAGTAGATGAATTGTCACTTAATCTATTTTGAGTTTAAGTTTTGTGAAGTTTGATAATAAGTTAGGCAATTTTGAACAGATGTTTTAAAAAAACGTATTTTGCCAACTAAAAATATCATTTTACAATAACGATATTTTTCTAGATGTTATGCGACAACAATAGTCTTGTAAAAGTATAATTTTTTACCAGTTTGAATGTTAACAATCAAAAATTAAAAAATAAATTGTGCCTTTAACCAGTCCCAAAATAATATTTGGTCAATTTTCAAGGTTGAGATTGCTCATTACACATTAATGAATTTGTTATCGCACCAATTCTTATGACGGAAATTGTTCATGCAAGCTGAAGATTTCTAATATCATTAGCTAATTAAAAGTCACCATCTTGTAAATTTGCCTTCATTTTTTCATTGTCTTTCATTCTGCCTGTAATAGTATCTGGTATTGCGTTATACACAATATTGTTCTAAAGGACCTAGTTTAAATTATTTTTAAAAATAGACTATCCTGACTTGAAAAATAATATGTATCGGTTTAAACTAACAATATATTACATTTTAGTATAAAAAATATATTAAGATATACCCATGTATTTTAATAAACGTATAGAAAATGTATATACGTTAATAAATGAGGAGGATTAAAATGGATCAAGAAAAGCGAGTGTCAAAAAAACCGCTGATAGTTACTGGTTTAGTAGCCTTGGTTGCTACTTTGCTGTTAGCCTTAACGGCTTATGTTGCTTTCGGTGGATTTTCTGCTGCAATTACAAATAATTCAAACAGCTATTCAAGCGGAACTTTGACTTTACAAGAAGTGGTAAATGGTGGTACACCGTGTTTGTCAAGTCCAAATACTGCAAACGGTATTACCACAAATATCAATTCAGCCTGTACATCAAATGATTTTGGTGGCAGTACCAGCCCTGGGGCTGAACCGACTACGCCACCTACTGTTACAAGTAATAATGTGGTTTTAACTAACGACGGTTCGTTGCTTGCATCTTCAATGGCTGTTACACCTGGAACTACATGTACTGTGACTGGAAATCCTGTTGGAACGGGCGCAAATGCTCTTTCAACTGGTAGTGACACCGCAGGTTTTTGCAGTAAGGTAGATATCCAGATTGAAACCGACAATGCAGGTACTTACAACTGTCTTTATGGGGGACCTTCTGGTGCGGCATGTCCCGCTACTATGTCAAATACATACAATCTGAGTACATTAGCTACTAACGGAGCCATTACGTTGGCTACCAATGTTGCATCTCAAGGATCAGTAACTGTAGTTGTAAATGTTGGGTTGGACTCTTCTGCTACTAATGCAGATCAGGGACTTACCGCAACGCTACCTCTTACTTGGAGTGAAGCTCAGTAGTATTTAATCCAAATAGATCTTCTGTCAATCGGTGTATGGTTAAGACAGAAAGATCTCATTTATGGGAATTTAAGTATGGCCACTAAGGTTTTCAAATATGCATTAGCCTTGGTGGTCATGCTGTCTTTTTTTGGGGTTTTGGGTTTGTTTGGAATTGGGGTTAAACGAGTGCTTGCGAGCTTTAACGCCGAAAGTCAAAATGCTTACAACAGTTTGACAAGTGGAACTCTTCTGATGTCTGATCTTATCGGAACCAACCAGTGTTTGTCTTCGCCAAATTCTGTATCTTCCATAACTACTAACAGCCAGATATGTTCGGATTATCCGCTTGCTCAAAATATCAATTCGAGTAATGATGTCCAAATAAATAACACTGGATCACTTTTGCCCAACTCAGCGAGTATTTCTACTCCTAGTAGCTGTGGAGTACAGGATTTTATCGATTCGGCAGGAAATGATATTGCACTAGCCAGTGGCACCATGAACTATTTGCAACCAGGTCCTACTAATTTGGGTTCGAACTCATATGCTGTAGATTTAAACGGTACGAATGGTTACGGAGAAACTTTATCTTATATTGCATCTCCTGGACCACAAACATTTTCAATTGCTGCCTGGTTTAATACTACAACAGACGGCTCTGTTATCGGGTTTACTAACTCCCAAAGCAATACTGGTCAATCGAACTGGGATCGACAGCTTTGGATAGACAACACGGGCCACTTAGTTTTTGGTCTTTATCCAAATGGGATCTATGAACTTAAAAGTCCAAATACTTATAATAACGGTACCTGGCATTTCGTAGTTGTTACCGTTACAGATACTACAGTTAATAAAGCTACAGTAAAAATGTTCGTAGACGGAGTACATGTTGCTGGAACCAATAAAGACGAAACGTTGCCACCGCCTCCACCTGGAACACCACCTGGAGTGAATTACCCGGCACAAGTTTATGGCGGTTGGTGGCACTTGGGGTGGTCAAATGCCACACAAGGATGGCCAGATGGACCGACAAACCCATATTTTACTGGGAGTTTATCTCAAATTGCGATATTTAATTCTGTCTTATCTGGTGCAAAAATTACTAACTTGTATTCACAAACTTCCACCACTTCTTATGACAATCTAATTCAGTCATATGGACCATACGCCAATTGGACTCTTCAGGACAATCCAATTAGTTCAGTGTACACAGGAACTGTAGGAGCAACTAACTTTTCTACATTTTTTGACTACTCCAACAATCCTGGAACTAACACTGGTACTGGACAAGGAACGTTTAGCGTTAATAGCAACGGACCTTTAGGCGGTTCAAGTACTATATTTAACGGAACTTCATATATAAAAACAGATAGCGGACCTCCAACTAGCTTTTATGCTTCTCCTGGACCACAGACATTTTCAATTGCTACCTGGTTTAATACTACGACAGACGGCTCCATCATAGGATTTACAAACTCCCAAAGCAATACCGGTCAAACCATGTGGGATCGACAGCTTTGGATAGACAACACAGGGCACTTGGTTTTTGGTCTTTATCCAAACGGAATCTATGAACTCAAGAGTCCAAATACTTATAACAACGGTACCTGGCATTTCGTAGTTATTACCGTTACACCGTCTGCTCCTAATTTCGGTACAGTATTAATGTACGTTGACGGAAATTTAGTAGCCGGAAATATTAACGACGAAACGTATTTAAATGGAGCGACCGATCCCGCCCAAGTTTATGGCGGTTGGTGGCACTTGGGGTGGTCAAATGCCCCACAAGGATGGCCAGATGGACCGACAAACCCATATTTTACTGGAAGTTTATCTCAAATTGCGATATTTAATTCTAAGTTAACATCAGCAGATGTTTCTACGATTTATGGTAGTGCAGACTTAGCTCAGTATGCCACTAACGTGACCGGTGCTGTAGCTAGTTCAAATTCTTATTGGCCTCTTACTCAAATAGCTCAGTCTGGTCTTCCATGTAACTACGTGGGGCTGACTATATCTGATCTATCTGACTCTGCTTGCGTATATCCAGTCTCATCGTCGGCATGTCCGAATTATCCAGTTGTATCGGGACTAAGCGTAAACGAACCTCTGAATATTAACTTAGGTAAGTTTCAGTTCAGCTCATTTGCAATCGGCAATATTCCAAGCACAATGTTAAATCTTCATGCTACTGTTTCTTGGCAGATTCAAAGTTTAGCTGGAAACTTCACCGCAACATTGATCCACAACAGTGGCTTTGTCTATATATAAATGAGCTATCTTAACTCCGTAAAAGGAGAGGGCAATGACGAACTCTGTCAACATTAAAAAGTTTATTAAAGAGTGGTGGCATACGGTAACTTTATCTGCAATTGTAATTTCCGTAATAGGTTTATGGTCAGTTTGGACGCTCATCGGCGGTCATCTATATTTGGTTGCCACTCCTTCAATGGGTACTTTAGCCCCACGTGGATCTCTTGCAATTGTGTCCAAATATTCAATTAGCAACCCACTTCAGGTAGGAGATATCGTAGTTTTTAAGGTGCCGAATTCGCAGTCAGTGTATGTACATCTTTTATATAAAAGATTACCAGATGGCAAATTCGAAACTATTGGTAAGCTTGAAGCAGTTCCCGACCCGTGGACTATAGATAGCAAAAATATTATAGGTGTTGATCCAATAATTGTTCCTGATCTTGGTTGGCTCTACAAATCAGTGTTATGGTTTCTAATCGGAAGTATTGTACTGATCGCTGTGAGCATTTTGATCACTACTATTCATCATCGTCATTTTTTGTATTTAATCGTTCCGACGGCTTTGTTGGTAGTTCCGACGCTTATTTATAGACCGTTTGTTGACGGCTATGTCTTAAATACGTCTTATGAAAACAGTAATGCATATGTTACGATAACCAACGATGGGATAATGTCGGCCAATTACTCACTTCCCAACGGGAATTACGTCACTATATATCCAGGTGAAGTTAAGACTTTGGTTTACCAGAACTTTCCAAGAAAAGATTTAAATGAACTATTTAAAATAAAGATTCAAGCTAATCTGAACTTAATCGACCTTTTTTTAGTAGCGTTAAGTTGTTCTTTTCCTCTTTTGTTCTATCCAATTTTTTACAGGAAGTGGCAGAAACATCATCAACAAAATTTGGCAATCCAAAAAATTAAGTAACAGCCCTTCTAATCTGATAGTAAAACGGGGGAAACCGATGATTTCTGGTTTAATATAATTTCTGTCTTATTATTTTTTCCTAGCTTACTACCATTTACGGTTGTGCTATTTACGGATACTTCGAAGTTATCGGAGCTTTTCAGTTAAGGTTATTGATTTAGCTTAGTATACAATAGCCTCGCAGAAAGATCCGATCACATTGATTTATCAAACAGTATTACAATAGATGCGAACAAAGAATTACTATATAAAACTTACCATCACCTTGATCTTGGAACCTTTTGGTGATGCTAACTGAAAATCCCCAGACCTGCTAATTGAAATTCCCCACTTAGAACTTCATTATCAAAGATTGCAAAGCTAAATAAGACTCTTTATCGTGCCTATCTATTAAAAGAACAGTTTCGCCTGATATTCACACTTAAGGGTCAAGAAGCAATTACAGCACTTGATGATTGGTGTAGTTGGGCTAAACGGTGTCGAATCCCTGCTTTTATAGCGTTATACAAGAGCATTGTAGCTCACCGAGATTCAATCGTAGCTACTCTCACTCATGAATTATCAAATGCCTTAGTTGAATCAACCAACACAAAACTACGCCTTATTACAAGAATGGCATTTGGTTTCAGATCAACAGACAATCTCATTGCACTTTGTCTGCTTGATCGGGGTGGTTACTGCCCATCACTCCCAGGCAGGAAAGTGGCATAAATGACCCACGGATATGTCAGAAGAGCCATATAAAATCGTCTGGTCAAAGCTTCAGCGATGAATTATAATTCTACTAATAAAAAGACTGTAGTAACAGCCTGCGATTTAGTTAATACTCAATTCACAAATTAAAACAACTACAACTATCCTGATACTGAGGGTGTCAGCAGTCT
>JAJYVQ010000142.1 GCA_021791915.1 Actinomycetes bacterium
GATTTGGACTAAAATCAGAAATTCAGTGGATGCCAATTCCGTCGTGGCTGAACTCAGCGGCACGCAAAATTATTAAGTTCAGGAACCGTTAAATTTCTTGTAAATTTTGAGGAAACTTTTGATAAGTTTTTTTAATGGTCCAGTAAATTCTTAACGTTTGAACCCAACGGTAATAACATATTGCACGTAGCAGAAAAACTGATGGAGCTGTTAGTTTCTGGCAGTACTTTAGTAATTTCACCTGAAGTTCTAACTGTCCCAGTTCCTGTAAATACGCTGTGTATGTCGTACTCGATATCTACAGAAGTTATAAGATCCAGGTCACTTTTATTTGCTTCAACCGAAGGAACAACTTTGTGATTTAAAATCGGAGTGTTTTCTAACATTGATCTCACTGAATCAAAATCGACAGTATCGTTGCAAGAAGCGTTCATCTCAATAAGAGTCTCTCCACGCCTTATCAGTTTTCCAGATACATTGCCTTTGTATTCGTTATTTTCAAACTCTAAGCTGATCTCTGCCATTTTTTTCGGGAATCCCCAAACTTCTCTTCCAAATGCCATAGCAGCATCTAAATCTACAAATATGAATGGACAAAAATAAGATTCTTTTCCGTGAAGATTTGCTGAGATCAGTATCAGTACTTCTTTATATGGACCGATTTGACAGCTAGGATAATCGGCAAATACTACAATTCCCGTTTTGCTGCTACCATTTTCTAAGTTTGGCTCTACTTTTTTAATGTCAAAGTCACTGGAAAGTTCAAACACACATACTGCCAATTTGGCTTCTTCAAACTTTAAGTCGGCGGGTTCATATAGCGGTGCTAAAAGCGGTATCGATTTCACTATCTACCTCCTTATAACTTAGTTTTTATTTTCAAAGTATTGATTTACTAGTTGCAAAACCTCATCTTTAATTGCCGGCAACTTGTCTTTTGCTTTGCTCGACTTGATAGCTGTTTTATAAATTACAGTACCGTGTCTTGTCGAGAGTTCATTAACAAGTTTATCCAAGGACTTCTTGGGATTGACCCCGTAGCTTAGAAAGCAGATTATTGGTTTGTTTCCAAATGTCTCAATGCTCTTGATCCACTTTAGAGTTGACTTTGCTGGCTTAACATTTGCTAAAACCATTCCTTCTACCCAAGTCCCTAAGACTATCAAATCGCTTGCTACTACGTCTTTTAATCTGATTTTAGCTACTGGAAGTATTTCTGTATTATATGAGTCATCTGACAGATCAGAAACTAGAAGCTCGGCAGCTTTTTTCGTATTTCCTGATCTTGTGTCGTAAGCCACAAGTACATTTACTTTATTTAAAGATGAGTCTTTGTTGTCAGACTTATTAGTATTTATACTAGCTTTTTGATTAAGATGAGTAAGTATTGAAACTGCGGCATTTTTTCCATGTGCCATCGCTTCAACTACAGTGGAAGGACCCACTAAAGCATCGCCTACTACCCACACATTATCTGTTATCGGAAATCCTGCTTTAAGTCTGGCATTTTCGCGTGCGATACTTAAGTTTCCAACTGACTGCCCCCTTGCCCACTTGACTTCTTTTACTGCTGTGATACCACTAGCTTGCCAGACTCTGTCGATCATTTCCGGAGTCTTTTTTCTGAAAGGTAGTTCGGAAAATTTTTCTTGTAGTTGCTTATCTAATCTGAACCCCATTGCCATTACTACCAAATCGACTTTAAGTTCGATAGCATTTTCTTTTACAATTTTCGGTGGTTTTGTGGCTATTGTTTGTTCGGTTAATGAAAGATGTGCTGTTTTAACGAACTTGTCGCCAGAAAATGACGATACTGTCGTATTAAATTTAATTTCAACTCCTTCTAATCTGGCCTCTTCTAACTCATCGGGCCTTACGGGAGCAAATTGTTGACTCATCCAATCTATACAAATTGCGTCAGCGCCTAATCTTTTGGATATTCTAGCAACGTCCATTGCAGTATTACCAGCTCCCAATACTAGGATCATCGGTTTAGAGTTCGGACCTTTTACCTGAGAGTTGAACTCTTCAAATGCGTCAGGATACATTTCGACAACCGTCCGTTTTTCTTTCAAAAGAGTGTCTGCTTTTTCTAAGAACTCAACGGCATCTACTATGCCTGATAAGTTTGAACCTGTAACTGGCAGTTTCAGTGGAGATTGGGCTCCGACGGCAAATATCACAGCGTCGTAACTGCTTTTGAGATTTTCTATTTCGTTAGCGTTAATTTCTTTTCCAAATTCAAATGTTACTGCTTTAGTTTGCTTAAGTGAATCCCAAACTCTTTGGCTGATATTTTGTGGCAGTGTAAATTCTGGAATAGCTGTGCGCATCAGACCGCCAGGTTTGTCGCTTTTTTCAAAGACAGTCACTTTTGCTCCGTTTTCGACAAGTTCACAAGCAGCAGAAGCTCCAGCGGGACCAGCTCCTACAATAGCTACGTTTAACCCAGCTCCCTTTTGAGATTTTACTTCTAAAGGTGCAATGTTTGAGTTTTCTGTTATAAATCTTTCCAGAGCTCCAATTGCCACGGGTTCGTATCCTGCAAGTGACCAAGTACAGGAACCTTCACACTGAAGTGCCTGATCGCAGACTCGGGAGCAGACATCAGGCAACACTGTTGTATTTGAGAGTATATCTTCTGCTTTGTCTAAATTGCCTTCCCTTATTGCAGCTATAAATCCAGGAATATTGTTGTGGGTCGGGCAACCTCTTACACAGGTCGGATCAGGGCATCCTATACAACGGGAAGCTTCTGCGATTGCATCTTTCCAGTTCGTAATTCCGCGTCTAGTTTCGGATCTGTCAGAAAGTAGAGTTTTGGGGTGGTGATAACTCAGCTCTACTCTTTGCTTACTTAAGTTGTCTGACTCTATCTTGATTGCCGAAAACGGACAAGTCCTTACACACTGCAGACAACCGACGCACTCTTTTTCGTTTATAGTAATTGTCCAAGAAAAGTTGTCCATACCGATAGCTTCGGTGGGACATCTTACCAGGCACTCTTCGCAACCAGCACACCTGTCGGAAAATACAGTTACTTTTGGATAGTTATAATTTTTATTTTCTGTTTCAGTTTGATTTGTTGCTGTCATTTTATTTGTTACTGTCATTTTATTTGTCTCCTTAATTTATATGCGCAATTGTTTTGTGTACATTTTTAAGATGCTGCGTGCATTAAGTAATACAACACTCCAGAAGCAATTCCACAGGCAAGTACGATCCCAAGGCTTGCAAGTTTCATTGCAGCTTTATTTTTAGAAATTGGCTTTAGGTCTCTTTTGAAAATTCTATTCATTGCCCAAAGAGAAGCTAGCGTACCTAAGCCGATTACGATTATTTGAACAATAACTATCGATGGGTCACTTAGAAGTCTCGTGTTATATAAAGATGATTTTGTGGACCCTGAATTGAACCAAGCACCTATCGAAGGGACTAGTCTTGATACATGCTTAAAGAACTTCGGTAGCTGCCTTGCAAAATAGTCCGAACCAACAACTGGTATAAGTCCGTAAGCCATTGGCAAAAGAAATGCTAAAGCTTTCGGGTGATTTGATAGCAGTGATTTTTTTGGAGTTGCAAGTACTGGCTCTGAAACTTTGTAGTCTTCTAGTTCTTTTTTCCCAAATAAGAATCCCGCTGCTAAAATAACTGCTCCTGTGACAGCAGCAAAAAGTGCAATTAATCCTATATAGTCAACTGGGTTCGGGTATTGAGGAAAATGCATTTTTGTGTTCAACCAGTTGTCGATGCTCGCATATACATTGGTTGCATTGAACTGCTGAAATAAGACAAGTCCCCATAGAAGAAGTACAGATAGAGCTATGTCAACTCTTCTTCTTTTAGGGGCAACAACGGAGGTAAGCGGGGGCTGAAGAAACAGGCCTACATTGTCTGAAGGACAGGCTTTATAGCACTCAGTACACAAACCGCAGGAAAGATTTGAATCGGCACTTCCTGGCCATGTGTACCAAGGACATCCAAATCCTTCTTCGGAACCTCTCATACAGTCTTTGGTTTTGCACTCTATGCAAACGTCTCGATCTTTTGTCCTGAATCCTGCGACAGAACCCATTGCGCCGACAGATCCGATTAAAGCTGATAGCGGACAAACATATCTGCAAAATGTTCTTCTTTCAAAAACTAGAAAAAATGCAACGGCGGTAACTACAATACCTACAACCATCCAGGATGTAGCCGAGGGAACTCCTGGACCTGCAATATTAAAGAACTCTTCGATCCAAGTTAATATAAGAAAAGAAACTACTGAAAGTAAAAATCCCCAGCGTGCTAAAGATTCTGGAAACTTTCTGCCTAACCCTAAGGTCTTCTGCGTGCGCTGCCAAAATGTCTTTCTTTGAAGCCACTCGGCAAAACCACCGAAAGGACACATGGAACACCACGCTCTTCCCACAACGACCATCATTACAAATACCAAACAAAACCATAGGTACCAAGTAATAGCAGTGCCGAAATTTAGTCCTGGTATCACGGTTCCAGCGAGTCCGAGAACAATAACCATCCAGAAAATGATTTGATTTGGAAGAATAAGCATAAACTGAAGCCTTCTGTCTTTTAGGAGGGCCGCAACATGTTTGTTTTTACTTACTTCCCATTTTTTAGGAAGATCCGTATCGCTGAATCTCTCAACAATATGCTCTTTATTTTTAGGTCTTAAGTGTACTGCCTGTCTTATCGGATCATATTGGTCGAAGACAGTATCGAGTTTGTCATTTTCAGTAATTTTTCTTTCTTCTGCTATGGTCATTTAAACTCCTTTACAGTACATAAATTCATAACGTTTACTAGTTTACTATATGTTAATTATAGTTTATCACACTTTTTTCTATATGTCAAGTGCTAAGCTATAATTAAATTATGAATTTATTACTTTCAAAACGAGGAGATTACGTAGTCAGGTCTGCTTTATCACTTGCAAGAGTCTACGACAGCGGTTCTCACAGGAAAATTAGAGAAGTTGTGGCAGAAATGGGGGTCCCTCAGACCTACGCATCTCAAATTTTGACTGATTTGGTTAGAACTGGTATTGCCGAATCCAAATCTGGCAAAGAAGGGGGCTACAGGCTAACAAAAGCACCAAGCAAAATTAAGATGTTAGAGATTGTAGAAGCCGGAGAAGGTCCCCTAAAGGCGGAGCACTGTTCATTGGGAGACGGACCATGCAGGTGGGACTCAGTTTGTCCTTTACATGAGATATGGTATTCTGCAACTACTGCTATGCGAAAAGTTTTAGAAGAAACTACCTTGCAGGACCTTTTAGAAAAAGACTTGTCGTTAGAATCTGGCAATTCTATTGTTCCTGATACCACTCATAGGAAAGTAAGTAAGAACATTCCTGTTTCTGACTGGATTCAAATCGAAAAAGGAGTAAACGAAGTGGTTGATGCAGTTTGTTCGGAAGCAGCTTTAACTCAGCTAATGCAAAAAAGCTTTAGTGACATTGACTCATTAAGGATTTCGTTGGATGGAATGTTGCCGAGTTGGGAACCTTCAAAGTTGGACTGTGTCGTAGGTGAGGCATCTACGGACGTTGTGAAAAACCACTATAAAAATGACAAATATATTTCTAACCAAAGCAGCTCTCAAAATGTTAAGACTGTAGGCGTCAAAGATCACAGTTCTATATATCAGCCAGATACTAAAACCGATAATCTAGCGAGATATTTTTCAATATCGTTTGAAGCGGTAACGATATCCAATTTAAATATTCATGCGGACTTGATTGGAAAAGTTTTGGCAGTAGACAGCGATCGCTCTGAATTTCACCTAAGGGGTAACTTAAGGATACCCGATCACGGAGAGTCCGCACATGATGATGCGCAAAACAAACTATCCAATGCTTTTATCAGAGCTCTACTTAGAAAATTTGCCGAAAACTTGGAATCTGAATGAAATTTCTCCAAAATCAGTTGTGGTAGAAATTGAATCTGAGTTCTAAAGAAAATCTATAAAAGCTATTATGTAAGACCCCTATTTAAAAAGTGAGTTCGCACACGCCAGCTTCTCCAGTAACCAACCATACTTAGAGAGAAGTTTCCCCCCAATTTGTTTCAGATTCCCCAAGCTGATTAAACAGCTAAATCCAAGAATAAACAAATAATTTCTTCCCATCGTTGCTACTCTGTCTGAAAGTCTGACAAGTGTTGATTTAGTGTTAGTGATTGTTGGGACTATTTTTCGATAATCCTAAATTCCCTTTTTTATTTTTATCCTTACAATAACTGCTCTATTTTTAATTCCTAAATTTAAAGGATTAAACCCTTTTTATAAGACTTATTTGCAGAAGTACTTTTAGAAGAA
>JAJYVQ010000143.1 GCA_021791915.1 Actinomycetes bacterium
GCAATTAACGCACCTCCTACCCCTTGGATAACACGAAACATTACCATGGATATTTCATTAAAAGCCAGTGCGCATAGGCCTGAACCTACGATGAAGATTATAAATCCAGTCTGATAGCTTTTTACCCTACCGTACATATCTCCAAGTTTTCCGACCTGCGCAGATAGGATAGTGATTACCAATAAGTAACTGATGATTACCCAAATAACATCTGACAATGGAACTTTAAGTGACTTTTCGATTTCAGGTAAAGCTAATACTACTATCGTTGTATCGATGGCGGCCATCAGTACACCGATTACAATTACCAACAAAGCCAAACTTGTACTATTGGCATATTTATCGGATCTGACACTCATATTTTCTTCCCAATTTTAGACTAAATAAAATACTCATTTTAATCTTAAGATTTAACAAACAAGTCTGAACGATCCAGCACTAACAATACTTCAGATTTTTCATAATTTAAGACACCCTAGACTAAAAATAACTCTGAAAATTTTCAAAATCAAATCTTAAGATATCCTAGCCACACAAATTACAGTACCGATCAAATAATGCATGTACGTTAAGGTTCTTTTAAGGTACAAATTAGCCACTATTAATTATGGCTTGTTTTTATGCATCACAATTTTTATCTGAATGCATACACTTTTTAAACCTTTTGTCGCACCCGAACGTTGAATCTAAAATATTAGCCAACCTGCCACCTGAAGCTTCCAATTTACAGCAGGCTTATTTAATCAACCATTAGAGCAAAATCATTGTTTATATTATGTAAATAAATTAACATGGTTACTATGCAACTAACACCAAATAACGAAAACCAATTTTCAAGACGTAGATTTTTAGAACTATCTGGATTGGCTCTAGGTTCAGTAATAGGGGGATCAATTGTAAGTTCTTGCAGTTCGACCAATAACTCAATTGTGACACCACCAAAAGGCCTATCGCAAATTGACCACGTTATAGTGGTCATGCAAGAAAACCGATCTTTTGATCACTACTTCGGAACTCTAAATGGTGTAAACGGCTATCAAAATGCAATCGAAACAAATGAGTCTATACTTTATCAAAACTTTGCTGCAAATACGTCTTCGACACCTATCGGTAAACTTCTGCCATTTCATTTAGATACTTTAAAGGATCCGGTTGCTTGCATATCGGATATAAATCACTCGTGGGGACCCCAACATAAATACTGGGACAATGGAAAACTGGACGGTTTCGGATCAGAACATTTAGCCGTTGACGGATCAGCTGCTGGAAGAAACACAATGAGTTATTATATGAGACAAGATCTCCCTTTCCACTACTATTTAGCCGATAAGTTCACTATTTGCGACTCATACCACTGCTCTGTCATTGGACCCACACATCCAAACAGAGTAATGTCAATAGCAGCGAGCATTGATCCACAGGGAAAATACGGCGGGCCAATCCTTAGGACAAGGGAGTCCGTCGGCTACGAAGGATCAGTTAGTTTTACCACCATGCCCGAAAGGTTATTGTCCAAAGGAATTTCCTGGAAATTTTATGAGGTTAGGAATTCTCTGTTTACACCTGGTACAAGCTTAAGTGCAATAGTCTCTGACAACCCCCTACTGTATTTTAAACAGTTTTTAAATAAAGAGTCCGAACTATATAAATTGGCATTTAAACCATCTTGGCCAAACGATTTTCAACACGACGTGCAAACTGGTAACTTGCCAGAAGTATCATTTGTAAATATGCCAGATCCTAATCAAGAGCACCCTCCAGCACCTCCATTAGGCGGAGGACAGGCTTTACACCAACTGCTTTCTATAGTAATGTCAAACCCAAAAGTCTGGAAAAAAACGGTAATATTTATTACATACGATGAAAACGGAGGATTTTTCGACCATGTAAACCCTCCAACCCCAGAACCGGGCACAAAAGATGAATATTTGTCTACTCCCCTTCCAACAGACGCAAAGGGTATCGCAGGTCCGATAGGATTGGGATTCAGAGTCCCTATGTTAGTAGTGTCACCTTTTTCTGTCGGCGGGTACGTATCCTCTCAGATATTTGATCATACTTCGATGCTTAAATTTATGGAAACAAGATTTGGGGTTGAAGTACCGAACTTGTCTCAATGGCGGAGAGATACTGTCGGAGATTTAACTTCTACTCTAGACCTCAACAATCCGGATTTTAGCAATATAGATCTTCCCAGTGTACCTAATTCGCTTTCGGCAATTGATGCGACCACGACATGTTCCATCGGTACGGTATTAGGCAATGAACCAGCGGTTCCAATTCCAAACCCACAAACACTCCCTCAACAGGAAACTGGCAATAGAAAACAAAGACCAATATAGATTTAACGTAGCCTATCAACTATTTGTTAAAAACTGTTGCAAGTTCTAGTTACATATTCCACTTTATTTTCATTCAAAAGGTTTAAACCTACCTTAAACTATCGATTCTATGATCTTTTAACTTCCACTACAATTGACATAAATTGAGTCTCTTACATTTGTTGCAAGCTAACTTATTTCCTAGCTAATAAGTGTATAAAACAGTTCAATACCTAAGATAAACAATAATGTTTATTTCTAGGGCTAATCGTGATATACTTAAAATATGATGTATTTTGGAAATGAGTCGCCTAGATATATCACCCTTAAATAATAAGTTAAACAAACTTTTAAGAAATAAATATAAATTATTTGTTTTTACGCTTAGGAATTAAATATGCAACAGTTTATACACAAAGATATACGAATGTCTTATATAGACTCAGGAATACCACAGCATCTAACTCAAGTTCAAGAAACTTTTCAACAAGATCAAAAATCAACAGTCGGATATGACTTTACGATACTGTTTTTGCACAACGGCGGAACATCATCTATAATCTGGAAACATCAACTCGACTCTCTATCCCATAAATACCGTACTATTGCAGTTGATCTACCTGGATTCGGTGAGTCTTCCAGATCTGAACGCAAGATAGATCTTAACGATTATGCCGAACTATTAGAAGCTTTTATAAATAAATTAAATCTATCAAAAGTACTGTTAGTGGGGAACTGTATGGGAAGCAATATCGCTTTCAAGCTCAGTTCATCCATTCAAAATAAACCTACAAAAAATAAGATCGTCGGAATAATTTTCATTAACCCGCTTACAAAAAGAACTTTCGAAAAAGGAAAAATTGGTTGGCTTTACTCGCTTGAACACCGAATACCTAAGCCAACCAAATTAGTATTGGATATTTCTAGGAAAGTAACCCCGCCAAAATTTATCGCTAAAACCGTAGTGTATTTTCAAGTTGGGAAAAGACAAAACTATAAATCAGTTTCATCAGATTCTAAACTCGTAGCGTGTAACATGCGAAAAGAACAACTACCTGCTCTCATAGACGTATTAGAAGATATGGACTCCTACGGATCGTTTGATAACATCCAAAATGACTCTATAAAAGTACCGACAATGGTTGTTCTAGGTAAGAAAAATAATGTGCTTTCGTTTCCCAGAATGAAACAGCTCGCAGAACGTATTAGTCCAAATGAATATCGTGAATTAGACGACTGCGGACACCTCCCTATGTTGGAAGATCCATCAACCATAACTGATCTGATCTTAGAATTTATTCACAGGTATATCGACTCAGATATAGATGTGATCCCAACTGGATCAAAAAACAAACTTTTATCTGACCCCTCGTCAAAAACATAAAGATTTACCATCTTACAAAGGACATAACCAATTTTACGTTTTGAAAATTTTGAAATAATGACAGACATCATTCAAGTTGATATAGCTAATCAGATCAAACAGACAGCCGAACAAGATCCAAATAGAATAGCTCTAATTCAGTACAGTTACCTTAAACCATGGATGCCAAAATCCAATAAATATACCTACGCTCAGCTCGCCGACCGAGTAGATTCCATGACAAAACAGTTGCAGGATATAGGAGTTACCAAAGGTTCTCTATGCTCTTTCATGGTACCACCCTGCTTAAATGCGATGGCGCTTGGAGCAGCCCTGTGGAAGCTCGGTGCGATAATCGTAGGGATAGAACCTCATAGCCACGGATTGACAAAGATTGCAAAGCATTTAGACAAAGTTTCGCCTGAGTATTTTTTCGGAACCGCAAGCGCACAGCTCGGGCGTTTAACATTTAAGTGGGGCAAGTCCTCCTTGTTGAAGAGCGTCATCGTTACTTTAGACAGTTCGATTGGATTAATACCACTTGCTACAACCAAACCTAGAAAAAATGCCAATAACGTATCTAAACAAAATCAACCCGAAAGCCTAGATAGAAATAGTTCGAACTCCAGTCAAACTACAGTTTCTGCAGAAGATATCGCAGCTATTGTATACACAACTGGAAGTACTGGCTCTCCTAAACCGACAATATTGTTACATAAGAATATTTCCGCATTAGTTAATCTCATACGTGAACGCTGGGGCATGAAAGACGGTGCCGAAGTGATTGATATGGTGACATTCCCGATATTTTGGTTCATAGCTTTATCTGTAAGTGGCACAGCAGTTATTCCTCCAATGGATTTTGCACTAAAAGGTCCTGGTCATGCAAATCCAAAAGCTTTGATAGATGTAATTCAAGAGTGTAAGGTAACATCCATGTTTGCCTCCCCCGCTCTTTTAACAAACCTTTCAACCTATGCAAACAATCACAACTTAAAAACGCCTTCGATTAAAAGGATTGTAGCAGGGGGAGCAGAAGTTACGGGACCCTTATACAAGTCAGTTAAGTCAATGTTATCTACACAAGGTGAACTATATTCTAATTATGGCGCTACTGAAGCTATGCCTCTTTCCGAAATTTCAGGTGATGAAGTTTTAAACGAAACTTGGAAATTAACCGAAGTTGGAAAAGGGCTTTGTGCAGGTAGACCCTATCCAAATGTCGAGCTTAAAATCATTGAAATTTCAGACGATCCGATAGATAGTTTGGATCAAATTCGTCAACTCCCGGAAGGGATGATTGGAGAAATAGCGTGCATTGGTCCCCACTTCAGTTTTAGTTACTACAAATCAGAAACGGACATAAAATCAAATAAGATTAACGACGGTGATACGATCTGGCACCGAATTGGAGATACTGGTTATATCGATAACCAAGGACGATTGTGGATCTGTGGAAGAAAATCTCAGCGTGTAATTTCAGATAATGTCACTTTGTACCCACTCTGTTGCGAACCGGTTTTTAACTCACATTCTTTAGTTAAAATAAGTGCACTAGTTGGACCCACTATAAATACCAGAATAATACCAACTATGTGCATAGTATTAAGGGACGAAGACACGTCCTCTAAAACTCAGGTTGCAAAAAACAGCCAGTACCTGTCAGATATAAAAGAAGAGCTCCTTTCATTTGCAAAGAAATTTGAAGCAACAAAATATATTGAGGAATTTATTTTCTTGGAAACTATGCCCGTTGATCGACGGCACAATGCAAAAATCGACCGGGCAAACCTTACCAAATTGGCTGCTACAAAGCTGAAGAAATAGACCGTAGTTGAACTGTTCAGTAAACATTAAATTTCGTAAAGCAACTTTTTAAAAACAGACTTATTAAAAACAATAAAAACAATCAAGAAGTACAGTACACTAAAAATCAATTTTGGCAAATAATCTGTGGCAAATTAGTCATAAATTAATTAACTTCTCAAATACCTTAGGAGTTTAATTCTCCTAAATAATTAAATGACCCCTGAATATCAGGGGTCATTTTAAGAATAAATCCGGCAGCGACCTACTCTCCCAGGGGGCCTCCCCCCAAGTACCATCGGCGCTGGCGGTCTTCACTATACGTGTTCGGAATGGATACGTGTGTTACCCCGCCGCTATTGCCACCGGAGATCTTTAGTTTTCAAGTTTCCCTTGAGAACTTAATAGCGAACACAAATATCAAGAAAAGTCTCCAAGCCCTCGGCCGATTAGTACCGGTCAGCTGAATACATTACTGTACTTACACTTCCGGCCTATCAAAGTAGTCGTCTAACTACAGGCCTTACCAGGTTAACCCTGTGGGAGATCTAATCTTGGAAAAAGCTTCGCGCTTAGATGCTTTCAGCGCTTATCCCTTCCGTAGGTCGCAAACCAGCAGTGCCCTTGGCAGGACAACTGACACACGAGAGCTACGTCCGTCCCGGTCCTCTCGTACT
>JAJYVQ010000144.1 GCA_021791915.1 Actinomycetes bacterium
TTTACTCCTATTAATCCAGTTAGAATTTGTGACACCCGCCCTATAAGCTCAGGAACCGCTAGTAACCAGTGTGACAACGGAACAGCAACCACTGGTACAATGACTCAAGGACAAATTATATCCGTCTGCGTTGGCGGACCTTCACCTGTAGGTATATTGGATAACGTTCCCTCTGATGCCACAGCTGTAGTATTAAATGTAACTGTAACGGATACTTCTGCTCCCGGTGGGTTTTTGACCGTATATCCGACACCACTGACGCTAACGAGTCCGCCGAACGTATCAGACCTGAACTGGAATCAGTCCAACACCGTAGCGAACTTGGTAGTAGTGATGGTAGGAAATAACACTTCGATCAACATTTACAACGCAATAGGATCCGCCGATGTAATTATAGATGTTATGGGTTACTATGCACCTTCATAGTACATTGTCAAAAATCAACGCTATACTCTTTTGAGTTAAATAGTTTTACATTGATCAACGACAATTGAATTTGTTCTAAGCTAAAAAAAGTCGAGCTATCGATGAAAAATAATGCATTTAAAAATTGCTATTAAAATTTAAACTAATCTAAACCAATTAATATTTGTACTAAGATAATATTTCTCAAACCCGGTAGTAAGATATTGGAAATGATACATATTTAAATCCAACAAGTTTAAAATTTATTGATAATGATGGTGCCTTGTGTTGTCGGCCGTAGTTAAAGTATCCTTAAAATTAAACCCATCTAGACTTCAGTAGGATCAGGTCATATCTTACTTTATTGGATATTTAAGCTTATTGGATATTTAAGCTTATTGGATGTTTAAGCTTATTGAATATTTAGTGTCTTTTGGCTATAACTTGGTATAAAATACCCAAACAGAACTAATTTTTGTTGATCAAAGCCACATTATGAATTCAATTTCAATTCAAAAGAATACCGGAGAATCTAACCTAACTGAGATTATTGATTTAATCAGACTTGCGAGTAACCATCTTGAACACAATGCCTTAGGTGATCATTCTTGGTTGGATTTGACTCAAGGTGGAAGATCATCGGTAGGAGGTTTCATAGCAAAGCTAGATGGTCACTCCCACATCGTAGGATACTGTCAAATATCCAAAGGCCCTACAAGCTGGGGATTGGAGTACGTAATCCATCCCGGTCATTTGTTCAATAGCATCCAAATAGGTACCGCCTTAATCAAACATGCCTTAAATGAAATTATTGCCGAAGGTGGAGGACATGTGCACATGTGGGTTCCCAAACCCGATGAGATTTCAGACGCAATCGCATCAACCAACAACATGAAAAAAGCCAGACAGGTCATCCAAATGAGATGTGACATCTTTGATATAGAAGAACTGTCAGGTTTGACAAAAGATCTCAATATCGACAAGTCGGTCGTTACTAGTGTTAAGGACCTAGATCAACATTTAATTTTAACGTACCTTAAGACACAGCAAGATGAACAAGATTGGCTGAAACTAAACAATGAGGCTTTCTATAAACATCCCGAACAAGGTAACTGGGACCACCAAATCTTTAATCAGAGGAAAAAAGCGGATTGGTTTGACCCAAAAGGGCTGCTACTTTGCAGAGATACTGCAACGGGCGAACTTGTTGGATCCTGTTGGATAAAGATTCACGACCACCACGATTTAAAAGCTGGAGAGATCTATGTTATCGCAGTCAGTCCAAATTTTCAAGGGCGAAAAATAGGAAAATTTCTAATGAAGTGCGGTTTAAATTACATGAAATCAATCGGTCTAAAAAAAGCGATGATTTATGTGGATTCAAATAACCTTACTGCAATCAAATTGTATGAGCAGTTTGGTTTTAAACAGGATCATATTGATCAAGCCTACGTTATTGATCTAGTAGATCCGACTGCCAAACCAACTAAGTAAGTTACTCCCGCCGCCGCAGTCGTAACTATTATTTGCCTTAATATACCTTTAATTCTAGATTTACCCGTAGCATTTGACAAAAAGTAACCAACAGTTCCAGATGCTACAAAAGTTAAAATTATCGATATCACTACCGCTAAATAGTTAAAGACAAAAAACCAAGGTATAAGTGGTGTCAAAGCCCCAAGCCCGAAAGCAATAAAAGAAGATAATCCAGCTTTTAAAGGTGATCCTAAGTTTTTAGGGTCGATGCCAAGTTCTTCTCTAGCATGAACTTCAAGTGCTAAACTTTTATCCTTCATCATTTCATCGGCGACAATATTTGCTACCTCCCAACTCAGGCCCCTTTTATGATAAAGTTCAACCAATTCTAAATGTTCGCCTTCTGGATTAACTTCAATTTCATGTCTTTCCAGTTCAAGCTCGGCTTCTAACAGCTCGCTTTGTGCTTTCATAGAAACGTATTCACCGGCTGCCATTGAAAAGGCTCCTGCTATCAGCCCCGCCAAACCAGTTAGTCTGATATCAGTTGCTGTAAGATGAGCTCCCGAAACGCCAAGTATCAAAGAAATATTTGTAATAAGTCCGTCACTGGCTCCAAATATTGCAGCCCGAAACGAGCCACCAGAAATATTTCTATGAGTGTGTCCAATCATGTCATCAGATTATTTAGGTAAGAATAAAAGGCATTAGAAATTATTTGTACGAAAATCAGTCAAGTTAAGAATTTAACATTCAAATATCAATTTTGTTTTAAATCAATTTTGTTTTAAATCAATTTTATTTTAATTACTGTGATAAAAATCTAACTTCTCTTTTTTGGTAGTACAACCTTTAAACTATAGTACGCACAGTTCCACCCTTATTCTAAATTAGTTATAACAGGTAAAACATATAGATGTTTACTTTTTTATAGCACGTAGTTGAATACACTGTAATATTTAAGTTTGTAGTTAGCTACGCTTAAATTTGATTTAACATTCTAACAGAAACGCAGTGTTCTACGACCCCTTAACTAAAAGCAGAGTTGATTTGAATAGTAGTTTTAATTATCCTCACCGTAAGCTGATTCACCGTGCATAGCAAGGTCAAGACCCTGATATTCAACTTCAGGATCAACTCTAAGCCCGAAAGTCTTTTTAATGGCTATGCCAATTAAATATGAAATTAGACAAGAGTAAGCAGCACACACCACAGTTGCCAAAATTTGAATTCCTAACTGATGTAACCCACCCGAAAAAAACAGACCATTGTGTGCAATGCTATTTACTGAACTTTCGGCAAATAGTCCCAACAGTACAGTCCCTATGACTCCGCCTATACCGTGAACTCCCAATACATCCAATGAATCGTCCAATCCGAACTTAAATTTGGTGCGAACAAACATTGAACATCCTACCCCCGCTAACAACCCAATAATTAGAGATGGAATTGGAGACACAAAACCCGCACAAGGAGTTATAGCGACCATACCAGCAACTGCTCCCGAAAAAGCTCCCAATACCGTTGAAGTTGAATCTTTGATGCGTTCTATAAATACCCATCCAATTAAACCAGCAGCAGCGGCAGCTTGAGTATTTATAAATGCAAATGCCGCAACTGAATTAGCGTCAATTCCAGATCCAGCATTAAATCCGAACCATCCGAACCATATTATCGCAGCTCCAATCGCCGACAAAGGTATCGAATGTGGTCTGGCTAAATTCTTCGGCCAGTTTCTCCTTGGTCCTACCGCTAAAAGTAAACCTAAAGCGGAAAATCCCGAACATATTTCAACTACAGTTCCACCCGCAAAATCTAATAGCGAGCGTTTTGCCAACCAACCCTCAGGACTAAATGACCAATGCGCTATAGGTCCATAAACCAGCACGAACCAGACAGCTATAAAAACACAAAATGAACTAAACTTTAATCGCTCTGCAGTTGCTCCAGAAATTAATGCAGCGGTTATTATCGCAAACATTAGTTGAAATGAAACGAAAGCTAAAGGTGGAACATCTAAGTGACTGAATCCTGGGATGGTTTTTAAGTGTTCAAGACCTATAAAATTTAAGTTTCCGAATAATGAACTGAAAGAAGTCGAAAAACTTTCGCTGAAACCAAATACAATCCACAAAACCGTTATAATTGCCATTGCTGCTAATGATTGCATTACTATCGACAAAACGTTTTTTGATCTAATCATACCTCCATAAAATAGAGCCACTCCAGGGGTCATAAATAGAACCAAAGCTGCCGAAATTAACAGCCATGCCGTATCACCGGAATTGTAATGCATTGAAGACCTCTTAATTTATATTTAATATTATGAATTTGAAATATTTCCCATAAAGCTTCGACACTCTATTTTGTAATAGGAGACTTACCGAAGACCGTAGTTCTATCGGAAATATCAAAACAATATTACTATATCGCTATATGCGTCAGTGAAATATCCGATTCCCATAAGGCTCAAATGGCTCAGTCGGCATCATAACCAACTGGTCCATAATAGTCTTAGATCGAAATAAAGCTATTATCCTCAAAGTAGACTAATATCCCTTGGGAGGCGGAGGGAGGCTGGGAGTAGTGCCTCCGCCAGTACTGGAACCTGATATATCAAAAGTAACCTGAGAAGTTGCAGTCCTTGGTTTGTTGTTACAGACGTACTTGCTAATTGCATTATCTTGTACCTGAATTGTAACAGTATAAGAGCCTGGTACCGTGGGGGTTCCAGTTACGTATCCGTTTGAATTCAAAGTTAACCCTGGAGGTAAAGAACCAGAAATTACAGTCCATTCCAAAGGTGGTGTCACTTGATCTCCAGTAGCTGAAAACTGTGCTGTTATGTTTGAGCCCAACTGTCCCTGTATCATATTAGGTCCTGCAATTGAAATATTTCCGGGCACTTTCGACTTACCAGAATATATAGCTTTATCAAATGAAATGATTCCAGGCCACGTTTTGGCCTCGCCAAATGCCTCTATTCCAGCACCTGCTCGTCCTCCAACATCAATAGTCCACCAAGGTGTATTCAATGGTGCAATAGTGGCCGATGCGGTTGCATCTAAGTTAAAATTAACTCCTGCTAGACCGTAAAGCAACAGAGAAATTCTAGGTCCTACAGTCGCATTGCCAGTTAGGCTTACACAGTTTTGCGCACCACCAGAAATGCTAAACGACTTGTTGCCAAATGTATAAAAATCTCCTTCCACATAAGCTGCTCCCACAGTAACTGAAGCTTTTTGGGTTGCAGTTGCTCCAGTTTGACCTGTAGCTGCCCCTGATATTGAGGCCAAAAACTGCACAGTGGGAACGACTACCACTGGCACAAATCCGATAACAAAAGTGATAGAGCCTAGTGTAATTCTAGGAGTTATTGGAATATCATCTTTAGAACAGCTAACTTTACCGGTAGCTCCTATATTAAATGTCGTAGTTTCCCCAAGAGTCAATGATATCCTCATCTCCTTAAGCGTTAAATTGAACCAGCCTCCCCATCTGGTATGGAATGACATAGAAGGTGAGATTGACATCGAACCGTTAGCATAAAGAGAACCGGTAGTTTTGCAGAACTCTTTAACCCTTTCGAATAGACTCTTAAGACCGACCAAATTGGTCCCGGGAGCTCCTTGTTGAGACGCATTAAGTTCAATAGGAGAATTTGTCAACTGAGTATTTGCATTCAACTCAAGTCTCGGAAATGCTGCTTCAAGTGTTGTCGGAACTGTTGAAATTATATATTTCGAACCTTCTGGAGTAACACTAGATACTTGACCCAATAATCCCTGAGGTGTTAACTTACCTACTCCCGCCAATAAAATATTTCCAACTTGCGGTGATTTAACCAAACCAGGCGTTTGTGGATTTCCATTAATTACAACCGTTTGATTAGACCCCACTGACCCTGTTACCGACTGAATTATCGAGTTGGGCAAAAACTTCGTAGTATCGGGAATTACATTATAGTAGTCAGCAGTATAATTCACTGTTTTGCCCACTGGCAAAACTACTGTAGACGAACCAATTAAAGGGGAAAACGTATCACCAGGTAGTAAAACTGGTTTAACAGAATCGCTCAAGGTATAAGATCCGGCTTTAACATGAACATAACTCGCCGTAACTGTATAATTACCTGCATTAAGAGTTAAAACCTGACTTTTAGTCAAAGTCTTAACTGACCCGTTAGGCTCATGTACTTGAACATAACCACTTATCCCAGAAGGCAAATCTACTATAGTTACCGATAAGACAGAAGTACCTGAACCAAATATGAAAAT
>JAJYVQ010000008.1 GCA_021791915.1 Actinomycetes bacterium
AGCCCAGTAACAAGCATGTTCCAAGTAAAAATTGGTAGACGCCACATTGTCATCCCAGGCGCTCTGAGATAAAAAATTGTGGTTATTAAATTTACCCCGGTAAATATTGCTGAAAACCCAGTTAGAATCAAAGCGATAATCCACATGTCAGGTCCCGCCCCTGGAGAATTAACCGAATCAGATAACGGCGCATACGCAACCCATCCGAAATCTGCAGCTCCACCAGCTGTCAAGAATCCTGATACCATAATTAGTGAACCTGACAGATAAAGCCAATAAGAAAGGGCATTTAATCGAGGAAATGCCATATCCGGAGCTCCAATTTGAATAGGTACTATATAGTTAGCTAGACCTCCAAAAGCTACAGGACCAGCAAACAGATATATCATCAGAGACCCGTGCATAGTAAATAGCTCGTCATACTGATGCTGTGAGACTAAAGTAAGATCGGGGCTAAACAGCTGCATTCTAATAATCTCGGCGAATATCCCCGCAATTAGAAAAAATATCAGAGCAGTAACTGTATAGTTTAAGCCAATGACCTTATGGTCGGTTGACGTCAGCCATTTTAAGATTCCACTTGGCTCATTGTGGTGAACCTGCCCATGAGATTCTTGGGGTTCTTCGCCAACTGCTTCCGGTCTGCTTAACGTAGTGGTCATGTTACTTTATTTCCTGTATGCTTTATTTCCTGTTTAGCTTGGTTCAATTCTATCTTGTATTCGATTAATTCTGAATCTTACAACTCATCTGATCCAACTACACAAACTACGATATTTTAGAATTCGTACAATAAATTTTTCTTCTGGAATTATTACCCTAAGGCAACCGATTCCCTAAAGACAATTTTTTAGATAAATTTCTCAGATAAATTGAATCACAATCGGGTTACTTAATATCTTAATCAACGATAACAACTAATTTATTCATTTTAAAAAATTATTTTGGCAATATTCTAACTGGTTCTTTTTAGACCAGCCCTTTCACCTCTCGAGATAAATTTAACTGCCATTTTACGACTGGCTTCATCGATCATCTCATCGCCAAACATAACTGCACCTTTTCTATCCGATTCCGTTGCCTGTTTGTAAGCATCAATGATCGCCCAAGCTTTGTCAAATTGTTCCTGTGTCGGTGAGTAAATTTCGTTGATTACTGTAACTTGATCTGGATGAAGTGCCCATTTTCCATCAAATCCCAATGTTCGTGTTCTCATACAGTAGTCTCTTAATAATTCAAGTTCTTTAATTTTTAAAAATGGACCATCTATAACCTGCAACCCGTTTGCCCTTCCTGCCATAAGAATTTTATTGAAGACATAGTGGAAATGATCTCCAGGATACTCACTTATCTGAACTCCTCCAGTTAACACCGGCATCTCCATTGAAGCAGCGAAATCTGCGGGTCCAAAAACTATAGTTTCAAGTCTCGGCGATGCCGCACAAATTTCTTCCACGTTTATAAGACCTAAGGCAGTTTCTATCTGGGCTTCGATCCCTATGTGACCCACTTCAAGTCCAGCGTTCTTTTCGATTTGTGTTAACAAGAGATCCATAGCAATCACGTCAGCAGCTCTTTGAACCTTAGGCATCATGATTTCATCAAGTCTCTCCCCAGCATTGGCAACTACTTCAATTACGTCTCCGTAAGTCCATGTAGTATCCCAAGCGTTCACCCTAACACACAGTACACGGTCTCCCCAGTCCAGGTTCTTTATGGCATCGACGACTTTACTTCGTGCTTCGACCTTTTCCAACGGAGCTACTGAATCTTCTAGGTCCAAAAAGGTCATATCAGCCTGAATCGTAGGACCCTTCTGAAGAAATCGTTCCGAAGAACCCGGTACTGATAAACAACTTCTTCTTGGTAAATCTCTTGATCTTTTTGACATATTTATAGTTTAAAACTTTTTTACAAGGTCGTTGAAACTTTTCTTATATGTCACGAAGGATGGCTATTCATAAGCTATTGCTTAACGGACTGATCATCTGGCTATTTTAGCCTTCAGGTAAAATATAGATAGATTCTTAAACAAATTACAACTTACTTGAACTATTTAACTTATATAAATATATAAACTCTGCCAAGATTAAATTAAACTAACAAATAACATATAAGCTGAACATTCGCCGACATCAAACACTTGACTTTGTACAAACTAACTTTTACTTATTGGGTACTTTTACATGCTTATTGCTTAACTTATTGCTTAATGAGTAAATTAAAATCAAATATTTTCATTAAAAAACTCAAGGGTTCTACTCCAAGCCAACTCAGCGGCTTGTTTATTGAAAACTTCTGGTCTTGTATCGTTAAAGAATGCATGTTCCACGCCTTCATAGATAATTAATTTATTTTGTTTATTCAAACCGTTTAGCGTATCTTCTAACTGTCTGACAAGCTCTGGAGTAAAAAACCCGTCTTTTTCAGCAAAGTGACCCAACACGTTTGCCGAAAGTTTAGAATAATCTGGTTGGGCGTTTTCCCACGGTATTACACCATAAAAAGGTACTACCGCAGTTACAACATCTGGTCTGTTGCATGCTAAAACTAAAGCCAATCCCCCTCCCATGCAAAATCCGGTAACTCCAACTTTCTCAGAATGAGTTCTAGAGATTAACTCATCGACTGCACCAGACATTATTTTGCTTGCGTCCTGAAGTTTTAACGCCATCATTTCTTTGGCTGCTTCATCTGGTTCTTTAACTACTTTGCCATTGTATAAATCAGGGGCTAATGCATTGAACCCCGCATCAGAGAATCTGTCACATACATCTTTAATATGATCCACTAAACCCCACCATTCCTGAATCACAATTACGCTTTTTGCATCGTCTTGTTTGCTCGCTGCAAAATAACCAGAAGCATCTGATCCATTTGACTTAAAATTGATAATTTCACCCATGTTTCCTTATCCTTTCTACCATAAAATATATTTGAATTAACTTGACGAATTACATTAACTTGACGATATACACTAACTTGACGATATAGTATGCACACTAAAGACTATTCATGCAACCTATATTTTCAATAGACACAAACAAATTTAACAACTTCTAGACATTTAACAATTTACAGACATTTAACAATTTACAGACATTTAACAATTTACAGATTAGTTCTAATTTTATCTACTTGGACTAATATATTCCATTGAGTTTTGAGTGGTCCCAGCTTATAATCTTATCTACAACGACTTTGATAGCCACCCTTTTATTTGACATCTTCTCTACTGCTTTAACTCCAGAATCATCGAGTTCACCGAAATAGCGACCGTACAAGCTCTTTCCAATCTCTAATATAGCGGATTGCTCTTTCAATAGTTCAGCACGACCCTTAATTTCAACTCCTTTAACTGTCGCATAGGTATCACCTGTTTCTATAAGGCAAGTTAAACGAGGATCTCTCGAAAGATTAACCGCTTTTTGCGACTTGGCGAAAGTCCACATACCAACACTACCGTCACCATAAAATCCATACCACATGGCCACTAAGTTTGGGGAACCATCCAAATTTATTGTAGCAAGAGTCATGGAATTTCTTTCGTGTAAAAATGTATCGATTTCAGAGTCCTCCATCACAATTAATTTACGTCTATTCATATTTTCTCTCTTTTTTAAAAAACTTGATCAAAGTAATACTTAGTTCTAATTTATAATAAGAACCTTAATGAAAATCTATATTACTATCTACCTTTCGGCAAATATCTAAACCGCCATTCAACAATCAAGTATAATTAACGATAACGTTAAAAACTAAATCGCAAGGTTTGTATGTAAAATAGTTTATTGCTAGTGATTTAATTTTAGCTTTCAGTAGAAAAGGAGTCAATATGGGACTTTTTGACAAGATCAAAGAGCAAGCAACAGAGATTTCATCTAAGGTTGAAACCGGCATTTCACAAGCCCAAGGCAAACTTGACCAAGTTCAACTTAAACGGAAACGCGACGGTTTATTGCAACAACTTGGTGAATTGGCGCTACAAGAACACAGAAATCAATCTCCCGCCGATGCTATGACTAAAATAAATGATTTATTTGCACAGATTGATGAGTTGGATGCCAACCCGCAAGGCACAAATTAAATTTTTTATTTAACTACGATTAAAAATACATAAACTTTGATTGAATAATAAATTCTATGTATTTTAATAAACCCACGAATTCCCTGCCACTATATTTTACGATTTGACAAAGATCTAACTTTAAAAGTTCTAAGTTAAACAGATCGAATTTAAACAATTAGAGTTTAAACAATTAAAATTTAAACAATTAGAATTTCAACAGAGCTAACTTAAATATATTTAACATTTAAATATTGCAATTTGATCATTAAATAGTTGGCTGATTAACCTTAATTAATTTCGAAGATTTTAGTCTTTGGCAGATTTGTACGGTCTCTTATCAAATATTATTAAGCTAATAGAACTAAGCTTTCTGAAAGTTCAATACATCTTAAAAACACAAATTGTAATTATAACCAACAAGCTAGTAGTATTTAGCCAGTAGTATTTAGCCAGTAGTATTTAAATAATAAAAGATATTTAGGTGGAAACTCCAGCAATTCAAGTAAATAGCTTAAGCAAAACTTTCACTAAAGCTAAAATAAAAGCTCTAGACGACGTCAGTTTTGAAGTAGAAACCGGTACCGTATTGGGATTATTGGGGCCAAACGGTGCTGGAAAAACAACAATAGTACGCATTCTTACCACTATTTTAAAACCTGATTCCGGAAGTGCCAAGATATTTGGATTAAATCTATCTTCTCAAGCGAACTTAATTAAACGACAGTTTGGATTAGCAGGTCAATACGCCGCAGTTGATGAAAATTTAACTGGGATGGAGAATCTTGTTATGATTAGCAAACTAACTCATTTGCAAAAAAGAACAATAAAGAACCGCTGTTTTCAATTACTTGAACAGTTTGATTTGATCGAAGCAAAAGACCGCCCTCTAAAGACCTATTCAGGTGGAATGAGAAGGCGTTTAGACCTGGCAGCTTCACTGGTTAACACGCCCCCGCTTTTGTTTCTGGACGAACCTACTACGGGACTTGACCCTCAAAGTAGATTAATGCTTTGGGAGTCGATCGAAAAACTTGTTAAAGAAGGTACTACGGTATTATTAACGACTCAGTATCTCGAAGAAGCAGACAAATTGGCTGATCAAATTGTTGTAATAAATCATGGGCGACTTATAGCTAATGGAACGCCTTCTGAACTGAAAAATCAACTTGGGACAAGTATCGTTACATTGACGTTTAATGATATTCAACAAACAAAATCTGCTTTTGAAATTGTAACAAGTGATATTAAAAATAAATCGGTCATTGAAGAAACATCAATTAAAATCTTAACCGAAGACGGCCCCAAAACGGCATTGCAACTTCTAAGGTTAATCGATTCGTCCGCTTTGGTACTTACTGGTCTTAACATAAGCGAACCTAGTTTAGACGACGTATTCCTTTCCTTAACTGGTCTAAACAACCACGAGTAAAACTTTACAAATCAATGAAATCAGAACAATTACACATTAAATCAGAGAGCCGAAGTAACAATATCAAGTATCTAAGATCTGCATATTGGCTAATCTCTGATATCTTAACGATAACTAAAAGAAGCTTAATTACTTATACGAGGATACCTCAAGCTCTATTTTTTTCTACTCTACAACCAGTTATGTTCGTACTTTTGTTCAGATATGTGTTCGGTGGAGCGATACCAATTAAAAATATACAGTATGTTAACTATTTGATTCCCGGTATTTTTGTCCAAACTGTCCTATTTGGGTCAGTATCCACCGGTATAGGATTAGCGGAGGACTTGCAAAAAGGAATCATCGAAAGGTTCAGGGCTCTTCCCATGTCAAAAATTGCGGTACTTGCAGGTAGAACGGTAGCCGACTTGGTTAGGAACATATTTGTGATTATCATTTTGACAGGGGTTGCTTTTGCGGTCGGCTTTAGGGTTGAAACTTCAGTTATATTTTTTATTTCAGGCCTATTGCTGCTATTAGTTTTTGCTTTCGCTATAAGCTGGGGCTTTACTATAGTAGGGCTATCTGCTCCCAACAGCGAAACTGCACAAGTTATGAGTTTCCCATTAATCTTTCCGTTGACTTTTGCATCGTCGGCATTTGTACCAGTTGCGTCCATGCCTAGCTGGTTGAGAGGTTTTGCAACCTATCAACCCGTTTCAGTATTGATTGATGCATCAAGAAAGCTTATGGTAAATTTTCCATCGACAGCGTCAAATTGGACGGTGGACGAAACCCTTATCTGGTCAGTCGGAGCTTTAATCGTCCTGCTGCCACTAGCAGTATTCAAATTTAACAGATCTGGCTAATTAACCATTTTAAAAACAACTAATTATTAGTACTAAATTGCAATTAAAATGTCACAATCTGTATATTAGCAACAGCCAACGTTTTCTATTATAGATACACAAGAAAAGTCAAACCCGAAACTGCATAGTTTGACAAACATTGAGATTTCAATAAATTGTCTGCGATGGTTCTTTGAAATGACTCTAAACCCTTTAAAGTACTTTTTTAAGGTACAAGCCGGTATAGCTTTCTGAAACTTGAGCAACTTTTTCTGGAGTTCCTTTCGCTACGATCTTTCCGCCTTTATTCCCCCCCTCTGGACCCAAATCTAAAATCCAGTCAGCGCATTTTATTACGTCTAGATTGTGCTCTATTACAACAACAGTGTTACCGTTGTCTACAAGTTGTGAAAGTACCGAGATTAACTTTGCGACATCGTGCATATGAAGACCGGTAGTAGGTTCATCTAGTATATAAAGAGTGCTACCAGTAGATTTTCTGGCCAACTCTGAAGCTAATTTTACTCTTTGAGCTTCGCCACCGGAAAGAGTAGTAGAACTTTGACCTAACTTAATATACCCCAATCCAACTTCCATCAAGGTCTCCAAGTATCTAGAAATCGATATTTGATCTTCAAATAAACCTATTGCCTCCTGAATTGGCATGTTGAGAACATCGGCAATATTTTTACCATGGTACATTATTTCTAAAGTATCCCTATTGAATCGGCTTCCACCGCAAACTTCACAGGGTACATAAACGTCTGGCAAAAAGTGCATCTCAATCTTGATGGTTCCATCCCCTTCGCAAGCTTCGCATCTTCCACCTGGCACATTGAAAGAAAATCGGCCCGGTTGGTACCCCCTAACCCGTGACTCTCTAACTTGAGAAAAAAGAGTTCTTATGTGACTAAATACGCCCGTATAAGTAGCTGGATTCGATCTCGGTGTTCTACCTATCGGAGATTGATCAATATCGATAACCTTGTCAATATATTCAATTCCCTCTATGGCTTTATGTCGACCTGGAACCACAACAGTTGAACCAAGTGCTTGGTATACTCCTTTATATAAAATGTCATTTATTAAAGTTGATTTCCCTGATCCCGATACACCCGTAACAGCAACAAACATTTCTAGGGGAATTTCTGCGTTTAAATTTTTCAGATTGTTTTCTGTAGCTCCAATGATTTTTAGCTTTCGGGTTGACGGTTTGCGTCTTTTCTTAGGAAATTCGATTTTTTTAATTCCATTTAAGTACTGTCCAGTTATAGACTCTTCAGATTTTTCAAGATCTTTTGGTGTCCCAGCGAATATGATTTCACCGCCATGTTCGCCTGCGCCGGGACCGATGTCGATCACATAGTCTGCAACTCGTATTGTTTCTTCGTCATGTTCCACGACTAATACAGTATTGCCGATATCTCTCAAATGAATTAAGGTATCGATAAGTTTTTGATTATCGCGTTGATGAAGGCCGATTGAAGGCTCATCTAATACGTACAATACGCCAACAAGACCAGAACCTATCTGAGAAGCCAATCGAATCCTCTGTGCCTCACCTCCCGCTAAAGTACCAGCTGATCTACCTAAGCTCAGATAGTAAAGTCCGACCTTATCCAAAAAGTTAAGCCTAGATACAATCTCTCTGAATATTCGATCAGATATTAACTTTTCTTTGTCCGTCAGATGAAACTTTGAAACAGTTTCCAAAAGATCGTCAATTGACATCAAACATAAGTCGGCAATAGAAAAATCATTGACCTTAACGGCCAGTGAATCTTGATTTAGTCTATTACCGTTACACGTATCGCATGTAGTTTCTTTCATATAGCCCTGCAAAGATTCTCTACCACCTTCGGTTTCTGAATCTTCTAACTTTGCTTCAAGCCACGGAACGATCCCATTAAAAGTTGTATTAAAACCTCTGTCGGCATCGTATCGGTTGCGATACTTTACGGTCATCTCAATATTTTCGGCATAGTAAAGAAGGTCTTTCTGTTTTTTAGTCAGTGTTTTGAAAGGTTTATTTACGGGAATCCCGTTTTGGAGGCAGAAAGCTTCGAGAATTGATCTAAAAAAAGAGTTCCTAGATCTAGCCCATGGAACAATTGCTCCTTGGATAATTGATAGATCAGGATTTGGTACTACTTGGGATTCGTCGACTTTATATCTGGTCCCAATACCTGAACAGCTCTTACATGCTCCATAGGGGCTGTTAAATGAAAAAGATCTGGGAGCCAGCTCCTCAAAGGACCTCTTGCATTTTGTACATACAAGATTTTTACTGAACGAGATTACATCTCCTTTGGCATAAGTATCTTTGGCTGACTTAAAATCCTCAGTTATTTCAATTTCTACAAATCCGTCAGTCAGTTCTAATGCAGCTTCAACGGATTCGGTGAGTCTCCGTTTAAGTGAACTCTTAGCAGCAATTCTGTCTACTATTACCGCAATAGTATGTTGATCGTAACGTGCTAGATTTTGTACCTGCGAATCATCAACTATTTCGATAATTTCATTGTCGATCTTGAGCCTCTGAAATCCCCGTTTTGTCAGATCTTTGATCAAAGTGCCGTACTCCCCTTTTCTGCCTCTTATAACCGTAGCTACGATCATATACTTTAGGCCTTCGGGTAATTTTAAAAGCGAATCAACAATATCCTGAGGACTTTGACGTCCAATCTCTATATTACATTTTGGACAAAACTGATGTCCGATTCGGGCATAAAGCAACCTCAAGTAGTCATATATTTCTGTAATAGTTCCCACAGTAGATCTTGGGTTCTTTGAAGTGGATTTCTGATCAATTGAGATTGAAGGCGACAGTCCATCGATGCTATCGATGTCTGGTTTATCCATTTGTCCTAAGAACTGACGAGCATATGCTGAAAGAGACTCGATATAGCGCCTCTGTCCTTCTGCATAAATAGTATTAAAAGCTAAAGAGGACTTCCCTGATCCGGACAGCCCCGTCAATACCACTAATTTATCTCTCGGAATGTCAATTGATATATTCTTTAAGTTATGTTCACGGGCTCCTTTTATTGAAATTACATCTGTCATTATTATCTGTTTCTCTCACTCATTTTAACTAATTATCTCTTAATTTATTTATATATATTTACTAACAAATCTATTACTTATTATGTTTTATCGAATTTGTTTCGCTGATCTACTTCTTTTAGGAATCTTTGTTCTCTCTTCAGTCGGACTATTTCGTCTCTGAGCTGAGCGGCAACCTCAAATTGAAGATCCTTTGCAGCCTGTTTCATCTTATCTTCTAAATGTGAAATTATAGCACCATCTTCATCGGACAAATTTGCAGCAGAATCGAAACTTTTCAAATCGGCCAAAATATCCTGTGTAAGTGACTGATCTGAAGAGACTTTCTCTTTTTTAGATCTATTTTTCGAATTAGAACGAGTTTGTGTTTCCAGCCTAGGTTGGAGTTCTTCTAAGAAATTACTGATCTCTTTTTTAATCGTAGTGGCAGTAATACTGTGATCTTTGTTAAACTTCTCTTGAATTTTACGTCGCCTTTTAGTTTCACCCACCGCTTCTTTAATTGACTTGGTAATATTGTCTGCAAATAAAATTACACGACCGTTTGAATTTCTTGCTGCCCTACCAATAGTTTGAATCAACGAGGTAGTAGATCTTAAAAAGCCCTCTTTATCCGCATCCAGAATTGCCACTAGTGAGACTTCAGGAAGATCAAGCCCTTCACGGAGCAAATTAATTCCGACCAACACGTCAAAAACGCCAAGTCTTAGTTGTCTTATAATTTCAATACGATCTATAGTCGACACATCCGAATGCATATATTTAACCTTTATATTTTTATCCGCAAGATAATCGGTCAAATCTTCAGCCATCTTTTTGGTTAATGTAGTTATCAAGATTCTCTCATCCAAAGCTACAGTCTTGTGAATTTCTTCGATTATTTTATCAATTTGATTCTTAGAGGGTAAAATCGTGACAATCGGATCAAGCAGCCCAGTTGGTCTGATTATCTGCTCTACTACATTTTCTGAGACTTCAACTTCATATTTTGCTGGAGTTGCTGACAAAAATATCACTTTATTTACCTTGTTAATAAATTCGTCAAACTTCAAGGGTCGATTATCGTAAGCAGAGGGTAGCCTGAAGCCGAATTCCACAAGTGAATCCTTCCTAGACCTGTCAGAAGCGTACTGACCATGAATCTGAGGTACGCTTACATGTGATTCGTCAACTACCACGAGATAGTCGTCAGGAAAATAGTCCAAGAGACAATACGGTGTATCCCCCGGTTTTCTACCGTCAATATGCATCGAATAGTTCTCAATACCGCTACAGTAACCGATCTGAGATATCATGTCCAAGTCGTTTTTGGTTCTAAGTCTTAACCTTTGGGCTTCCAATAACCGATTGGAAGCTTCAAACTCTTCAAGTCTGGCATCCAACTCAGATTCAATATCTTTCATCGCCCTATCCATATTGTCAGCGGTAGTCGTATAATGGGTTGCAGGGAAGACTGTAACCTCATTCAAAGTAGATCGCAACTCCCCCGTAACTAGATCTATCCTGCCGATTGCTTCAATCTCGTCACCAAAAAATGACAACCTAACTGCCGTGTCGTCATAGGCTGCATGTATATCTAACACGTCACCTTTTTTACGAAAAGTTCCCCGAGTCACGTCAAAATCGTTTCTCTCGTATCTCATATCAACTAGTTTTGAAGTAATATCTGCAATGTCGATATTTTGACCGCATCTAAGATAAATAAGGTTATTCTTATATTCAGTAGGTGATCCCAACCCATAAATTGCAGATACTGAAGCGACTACGATTACATCGCTTCTAGTCAGAAGGGCAGAAGTTGCGGAATGTCTCAATCGGTCAATTTCGTCGTTAATAGATGAATCTTTTTCTATATATAGATCTTTTGAGGCAACATATGCCTCTGGCTGATAGTAATCATAATAGGATATAAAGAATTCAACCGCATTGTTCGGGAAAAACTCTTTCATTTCGGATGCCAGTTGGGCTGCCAATGACTTATTGTGAGCCAAGATCAGCGTAGGTAAACCCAGTTTTTCTATTGTCCATGCGATAGTGGCACTCTTCCCCGAACCCGTTATGCCGACTAAAGTTTGGAATTTCATGCCATTGTTAAAACCGTCAACAAGTGACTTGATTGCCGCTGGCTGATCGCCTTGCGGTATTAACGGAGATTCAACTTTAAAGGATGCCACAACTAGCGCTTAAATAAACTGAGAATTTCTTAAAACAAAAATCTTAAAATAACAAATTTAGATCAATCTTACAACTATTAGTTTATTCTTTGGTAGTGGAAGTAAGGTCGTAATAAATTTCATGAACTCTCTTAGTTAGATCTTCGATACTGCCAGTGTTAGATATCAAATAGTCTGCGATTTTTACGCGTTCTTCCCTGGATGCCTGATTTTCTATTCTATGTACAGCATCATCAACTGACATATTTCTATGTTGTACCAATCTTTTAACGCAAAGCTCAAGAGGGGAATCCACAACCACAATCTTTTCAATGCCATAAGTATCCCTATTTTTATTTTCCGCTAAAAGCGGAATATCCAATATAACGACTGAATCGGTATCTTTATAGTCACTAATGGCTTCAAACATTTTGATCGCTACTAAGGGATGAACAATTGAATTTAGCACGCTAAGTTGCTCTTTATTCGCAAATACAATATCAGCCAATTTTTCTCTGTTGACTGACCCGTCATCAAATAGTATATTTTGTCCAAAGTGATCTACTACTGGCTTATAAGCCTCGCCTTCTTTAGTTAATAAGTTTCTAGATATCTGATCTGCATCTAAAAGTTTGGCTCCAAGTTTAACAAAGATTTTAGATACAGTAGATTTTCCTGAACCTATTCCTCCCGTTAATCCAATTAATTTCAATGTTATACCTTCTTGTAACAATAGTACTGGGCTTAGCCTGTAACTATTTGCTATCCCTAATTCTTTTTGTTATTGCTAAAATCTTGTTCACTAGACTTTAAATTTACGATTCTTGTCACAAACTCTTCAAGAAACTACTGCGACATTTTCGATTTAGAAACTACGCCAAACAAGATAGGCATCGTCGAATCCACTTCTTCGCTTACAAAAAAGTGACTGTCATCTATCCCAGTATTTCCTCCCATTGATTGTCTGTAGATTATCTTTTGTCCTAAGGGCAATAGTTTAGAATAAAATAAAATCCACCAACTTCTAGGCATTCTATTTCGCAAATTAAATTTATCCAAGTTATAAATTTTTTGAGCTTTTGAACGTCTGGAGGCTATTTCATCTTTTACGGTAGTAGTACAATCCAATGCCCCAACCCATACGTCTTCAAAATATTCGGACAACATCCTCGTTAAATCATCTTTTTCAAACAGATAAACGTGGAACGGATTTTCAAAGTCTGTAGGTTTATTAGGGGTAAGAAAGAATCCAGTTCCTTCTTTCTTTAGTATTCTGGCGACTTCAGCTACGTGCAATGCAGGCTCTCTAAAATGCTCAATAATATGAGATGAGCATGCATAATCAACCGATCCTGACCTAAAACCCAGCTTCGCACAGTCCATGCGAAACATATTCAAACCACGTGTTTTCCATTTTGACAGTGCGGATCGAGCGGCAATCTGATCGTAATCTATGCCGATGACCTTTCGGTTCGGACCACAAAACTTTACAGTTTCAAATCCTTCTCCAGATCCTAGGTCTACTACTATTCCGTCAGAAAGTCGTTTTTCTACCTCACGATAGCCCGCATCGTGAATTGCAATTACGGAATCCGGTGTAACTTGTTCCACCGGTCGTTCACCTGTCATTTTAAACACAATTACAAATATAGTTCGTATATATGCCGTGTACAACTAAATTTTAACAAAATTAAACTATTTTGATAAGTCGGCTATCAGTAATACTTTTAAATTCTAATAACCAATAAAAATGAAGACAGCTGACTTCTGCTATATCCTATAATTTAATAAGTTAAACAGCCAAAATTGCCAATAAGTAAGTTGGTATTAGTTTTGTGGGTATAGTTCAGATACCTTTAAAATTAATTACTTTCTCTACAACTGGCTTAAGCACAAATTTAACGTTTAATATGATAACCTAAGAAAAGATTAAATTTGTTTAATAGCAATCATTTTAGGCAAATACTCATAGTTTTAAATAGTAAAACCTACGCTTTAGACAATAACTTGAGAGATAACAACTTGAGAGATAACAACTTGAGAGATAACAACTTGAGAGATAACAACTTGAGAGATAACAACTTGAGAGATAACAACTTGAGAGATAACAACTTGAGAGATAACAACTTGAGAGATAACAACTTATTCGATGACAATTTTACTGTTTGAATTCAAATAAAGCTAACCGAAATACTTAGTTTCTAACCCTTTTATGAAATCCAAATTCACCAAACTATTACGAAATAAGTATTTCTACTTATTTTTGGTCGCCTTTATCCCGAATTTGATAGTTTCTATCGGAACGATTGCTGCAGATAATAAGTTATATCTGTTTGTAGATCCAGGACGTTTTTTCATTCAGTCTGCGCAGATCTGGGATCCCACAAATGCATTGGGCACCGTTACCTTTCAGCATGTTGGTTATCTACTGCCTCTCGACCCATTTTTCTATATCTTTGAACACCTGTATGTATCAGTCTGGGTAGTCGAACGACTTTGGACTGGTTGTCTTTTGTTTTTTGCTGGAGCTGGAGTTTCTTGGTTTTTAGATAAGATGCGCTTTTCTAACACAACTTCGGCGGTTGCTGGGTTTTTTTATATGCTTTCACCTTATTCTTTGCAGTATCTATACCGGATATCAGATATCCTTCTACCATGGTCGGCTTTAGGTTGGTTAATGGGACTTATGTACCTGTCTACATTAACAAATGGTTGGAAGTATGTTTCAATCTTTTCTCTTGTTGTAGCTGTAATCGGGGGAACAAATGGAAGCTCTTTAATCTTTGTCGGAATAGGTCCCGTTTGTTTGCTCTTATATCTTTGGAAAGTTAAACGCTTAATATCTAATCGGGACTGCTTAAAAATCTTTTTAAAACTTGCAGTTTTGTGTACCTTAGTTTCAGTCTGGTGGTTTACAGCTCTTGAAATTGAAGCAAAATACGGACTGAATATTCTAAAATACACCGAAACTGTACAAGCGGTTTCGTCGACTTCTCTTGCATCTGAAGTATTGCGAGGCCTCGGATACTGGTTCTATTACGGCCAGAATACAATTGGACCATGGGCACCCTCGTCTGTGGGTTACATGGAACACATTTGGTTAATATTTATTTCATTTTTAATTCCCACCTTATCCATTTTGGGAGCAGTAGTAGTCAGATTTAAGAATCGAGGCTTTTTTATTTTGCTTTTAGCCATCGGCTTAATCGTTAGCGTAGGGACTCACCCTTTCGGAAGTCAGGCACCGTGGAGTAAATTTATCACATGGTTTATGCTATATACGACCCCGGGATTTGCTTTAAGGTCGACAGATCGTGCTGCGCCACTAGTTATAATGTGTTTGGCAGTATTTTTTGGACTCGGCGTAGAAGTCTTAGTTGCCAAAATTAAAGCAGGTAAGTTAAGAATCAGACTGCTTCGAAACTATAAAGCAGTATATGTTATAACTGGTTTATTACTACTTTTAAATAATCCCGCTATCTTTGATGGGCAACTACTGTCGCCACAGTATTCAAGACCTTCCACTATCCCTACATACGACTACCAAGCAGCTAACTATTTAAATAAACAGCCATCAGACACCAGAGTTCTTGTCGAACCGGGTACCGACACGAGCGTTTACAGATGGGGTACAACTGGAGACCCATTATTGCCGGCTTTGACAACACGACAGACTGCTGAACGCGAACAGCTACCCCACGGAACACTGCCAAGTTTGGACCTCATGACTGCAATAGATCAACCGTTTCAAGAAGAGACTATGAACCCTGCGACCTTAGCTCCAATAGCAAGGCTAATTAGTGCTGGCGATATACTGCTTCAAAACGATCTAGCTTATGAAGACTACAATCTTCCCAATCCCCGGCAACTTTGGTCTCAATTTAACCCAACTCCGAATGGACTTTCAAAACCTGTGTCATTCGGTAAACCCGTACTAAATATACCACCAAAATCAGAAAAACTGACCTATGGAGAGCAGTCGCTCGCTCAGTCTTCAAATCTACCAATCCCACCTCCAGTAGCAATATTTAATGTTAAAAATGCCAGACCGCTGATAAGAACCGAATCGACTAATAATCCTATAATCGTCGACGGAGGGGGCACTGGTTTAGTAAATGCTGGCGCTATGGGACTTTTAAATACAAACGCTCCAGTATTTTATTCAGGCTCTTTTACAAATAACTCCAAAAATCGACAGTTACTAAAAAACATATCACAAAACAATGCAGCCCTTGTATTGACCGATACAAATCGAAAAGAGTCCAGACGCTGGGACGGTACGATACAAGATGTTAACGGATATACCGAAACAGCAACTCAAACTAACAATCCTCAGGACTATTCCGATGCGCCAATCGATTTATTTCCAAACAGCCCAGGATCCCAGACGGTAACCGTATTAAACGGCATAGCGGCAGTAAACGCATCTGTGTATGGAAATCAGGTAACTTACGAGCCTTACGAGAGACCATTTTTAGCATTAGATAAGAATCCCAATACTGCCTGGTCCTACTCGTCTTTTGTATACGGACCACCGCAATGGTGGGAAGTAACGCTCATAAACCCTATTACAACTAACTATATTTCAGTTTCACAAGTTTTAACTGGATCACCGATTGCAAAGATATCTAAAATTACTTTAAACTTCAATAACGGTTACTCACAAAATTACACCTTAAACTCAAGCTCAAGAACTAGCATAGGTCAAAAACTAACTTTTCCTTCTCAGACTTTTACCAAACTTACTATAACCATAGACTCTACGGCTCCAACTGGTGCAAAAACAGGTACGGATGAAGTCGGGTTCTCTGAAGTAAACATACCATCCATTCAAGCTCAAGAAGTAGTTGCAACTCCGACTGACATGTTGAGTACCCTTGGACCGTCGAGTATAAATAACCGACTCTCCATTTTGCTTAACCGACAAATCGTAGGACCATTTCCACCCAGAGGTAATCCTGAAAATACAATCACAAGACAGATCTATCTTCCTAGTGAACGTCAGTTCAGCATAACAGGGCTAGCGGCGTTATCTTTAAATGCACCAGACGATATTATAGATACGATATTAGGAGTAACACCAGTAAACGGAAACGGATACGTTGCAAACTCTTCTGGGCGACTTCCTGGTCTGCTTTCAGCAAGGGCATACAGCGCATTCGATAACAACTCCCAGACTTCATGGTCTCCGGGTTCTGGATACAGCCAACAAATCGGTTCGTGGGTGGAGATAGATACACCAAATTCCGTTACTTTTAATACAATCGACTTAAAGGTTAACGCTGACAGATATCATTCCGTACCGACCCAAGTGACTTTGTCTACACAGTCAGGTATCAGGATACTCAAACTTCCCACCATAAAATCCAAAGGTCCAAAAAACAGAACTGTTACGATTCCTCTCAGGTTTCCCTCTCTAACTGGAAATCGAATTAGACTCACAATTGATGCCATAAATCCCTTTTACGGAAGAGACGTACCGAATCAACCCTTCTACACCCTTCCTGTAGGTATCGCCGAAGTTGGCATACCAAACGTTACAATGCCCAAACTCCCTTCTACATTTCCTAACACTTGTTTTAATAATCTAATAACTGTAAACGGTATTTCGGTACCTATCAGGCTAATAGGATCGACAGCAAGTGCCTTGAGTGGTAACCCAATACCGTACATTGAGTGTAACCCATCTCAAAATGAAATAACCATGTTTTCGGGAGATAATATAGTTCAAACACAACAGGGTAACCAAACTGGAATCGATATCAATTCAATCGGACTCGACTCGAAACCCGGTGGTTCCCCAAATCCGATCCTAGTTCCAGGACAACTTCAGAATCCTCAGTCTGACCACCCAGTAGCTAATATTAAAGTTACAGGTTCTACTGCAGTAAGTTTCAACGCCAAGCTAACTACTTATGGCAAGCCGTTTTGGCTTGTATTGGGTCAATCTCAAGACCAAGGATGGTCTTTAAATTTAAACGGCAAACCAGTGTCAAAAGGTTCAACCTTGATAGACGGTTATGCCAACGGTTGGTTGATTGCCCCCTCCAAAGGTGTACACACCTACAACATTAGTTTCCGCTTTGACCCTCAAAGTTGGCTTAACTATTCCTATATCCTCTTTATACTAACCTTGCTCGTGACTCTTTTTCTAGTTATATTTGGTAAAGGTATTAAAAAGTCCGAATTGATAAATCTAACTGGACCAGTTGTTGCGCATCTAAATTCTGAAATATTTTCAATAAAAATGTTGAAAACTGAAAGACTACCCTTCTTCCAGTTACTTTTCATACTTATTTCGATTTCTGCTACCAGTTTTATCTTTATGCCTTACATGTACGGATTGTACAGCTTTTTAATCACGACACTATGCCTGTTAGCCATTAGGAACTATAGAATATTGGCGCTAACTTCTGTAATATCTATCGCATCGATTGTTATGTATATGTCAATAGCTCAATTAATTTATCAAACAGTTCCCGGTGACGGGTGGCCGTCTAGCTACGAACTATCAAATTATTTAGCATGGTACGGCATAATATCGCTTGTCGGATACTTTATTTTTGAAATATACTATTCGAAAAGGTCACACTTCAAAAGAGACAGGGTGTCCGCTTATCACTTATCAGTTAACCCAACACTCAACAATCAACATAAATAAATTTCTCTTGTTGCTAACTAATTCTTCTATAATTTACGCTATAATTAGATTTGATGATCAGACTACTTAAATTTTATGATTAAAAGAATATTTACTTATGCGCTTTTATCTGCTGGGTTAGTTGCCGTTCTGGTAATTACAACCAGCTTTAATTCAGGTCAGTCGAAAGCAGATATGATTCATTTGGCATCAAATTTCAATAACGGTACGAGCAAAATAAGCGAAACCGATAAGGTCACCAAACCCCAATTTCTACAATTGGTTACTTCAACACCCATAACTGGTCAAACAAACGTTCCTCTCAATACTGATATATCTTTAACATTTTCTAAACCTCTTGCTGCTGATACCGCCATACCTGTACTCAATCCACCAGTTTCTGGAGACTGGACTGTTGTTAACTCTGACACTCTATTGTTTACGCCAGCCCAACAGTTTTTTCCGTTTTCCGTAATCACCGTTACGATACCTGGGGGTGTAGATGGAATAAAAAGTGTTAATTCAGAGTATCTTGCTCAAACTCAGACAATGACGCTAACGTTTACAGATGGAACTGTATTACAGCTGCAGCAGTATCTTTCAACTCTCAACTACTTGCCATTAACTTACAACTCATCAACTGGGACTTTTTCATGGAACTACGCAAGCGTACCTTCAAGCCTGCAAGCCCTCTGGCAACAAGGCGTCTACAATGAAATGACAAAGGCGGCAGTAATGACATTTGAATATCAGAATGGTCTTGCTGTCGATGGTATTGCTGGCCAACAGGTTTGGGATGCAATAGCATCTGACTTAGCAAGCAACAAACAAAATACTTTTGGTTACTCTTATGTTATGGTATCAAAGGTTTTGCCTGAAAACGTACAAGTTTGGCATAATGGACAGATCGTCTTTAACACTTTAGCAAATACTGGAATTCCACAGGCTCCGACTCCAAATGGGACTTTTGCAATTTATGCCCGCTATACTTCTACTACAATGAAGGGTGTTAACCCCAACGGTACGCCTTACGACGACCCAAATATACCTTGGGTAAGCTATTTTAACGGAGGAGATGCTCTTCACGGCTTTATCAGAGCGAGTTATGGATTCCCACAAAGTGTAGGGTGCGTCGAAATGCCCTTTAGCTCCGCTCAGACGGTATTTGGTCTGACGACTTACGGAACACTTGTTACTGTTTCCTAAGATAATAATTTAAATAATTAAATTCTTAAATTGAGACATTATCAAGTTTGTAGAAACTTAAGTTATACTTTTAGATTGCATGTAGATTGTATGTAGATTTTATGTTGCTATTTAGCTTGAGATTGAGTTGTCAGAAATTTGATATTTTTTCATATAACTAGTCACTAACAATTCTACGGCTTTATCCGCTACGGAATCCCAAGAACAATCATTAACGATTGCTTGGGCATCTGTCGAAAATCTCAACAAAGTATCTTTATCTTTTAGTAAAGATACAACTTTTTGAACAAATTCATTATCGTTTTTTACTAAATAACCAGTTACATTATTTCTAATCAAGTCCCGATGTCCGATAATATCCGTGGCAATCGAAGGAGTTCCACACGCGGCTGCTTCTGCCAAAGTTAACCCCCAACCCTCTCTTATAGAATTTGAAACTATTATCCAAGCGGACCTGTAAAGAGTGATCAGCTCATCGTCACTGATTCTTCCTGGCAACGAAACCCAGTCCTGGCACTTATTTTCAAGGACAAAATCTATTAAGGACTGTTTCTCATAACCGTCACCGGCAATTACAACTTTTAGATTATCTACCTGCTTTTTTACTTCAACTAATATCTGCAACAACTTAACGTGTTGTTTAACTGGTACTAGCCGACCGACGGAAATTACCAATGGTATCTTTGATTTAACCACAAAATCTGAAGAAAATTTGGAATCGATCCCAGGATGAACAACATGAATGTTTTTTGCCGGCAATTTCAACCGCGTGATTAACTCTGATGCCGTGGATTCCGAAGGAGTTAGAACGTTCTCCTTGCGGTAAAATAGCGGTGCCAGCCTTTCTTCTATATTTTGTCCAACTGTTGCCAAATGGTTATTAAAAACTAAATTCCACATTTCAGCATGTACGTGATGAATAATTGTTAAACGCGGAACGTTTGCCCATAAAGGTGAAAAAAATGGCATTCCATTCCAGACTTCGATAAGAGCTTGAGCCCGATCTTTTGGATGAGCTACCCAACTCGCTGCACTTCTGAAAAATACAGTATACCTGCTACCTTTTCTACTGACCGTGTAGCCATTTCTGGTACCGTATTTTGAATGTCCGAATGCAACTGAAGTCCGCATTGTAACATTCAACCCGTGTTCAGCAAATCTTTTTAAAATTTCATGAGCATGCAACTCGGATCCCCCAGCTTCGGCATCGTCCAAATCTCGCCAGGCTAAAACGTGAATATATTTAAAGTTAATTTTCTGAGCTAAGTCATAATAAGTAAACTCGCTCATTTAAATTTTCTCCATAATAACTGCCATATTCCACGTAAGCACTTCACTCAAGATAGGAACTTTCATCATCGGCTTAGTCCACAGCGGATAATATCTAGGGCAAGTCTCTAATATTTTTACACCATCAAGATTGTTCAATAAATTATAAACATCTTTTACAAGAATCTTAAAAAGCGAATTGTCATACTTATTTTTAACAGGCCTGCAGTATTTATTTTCATATCTTTTCCTAGCGAAATCTCCACCGAAATAGTGCCATGGTGAGGTTTCGTGGCCTCCCCATGGCGAATACCAACTGGTAAAACAAAAAAATATGATTCCACCATGTTTTGTTATACGTATCATTTCAGTGATGAATTTGGCTGGATACCGAACATGCTCCAACACATTGGAAGAAAAACTTATATCCACCGAATTGGATCTTAAAGGAATATCATAACCGTCTGCTAAAATTGAATTTTCAGGAGGACTTCCCCTCCAAAAAAGCTCATCTTTAAAAGGTTCTAAAACAAAACATTTTGCTCCATTTGCCCGAAATCCAGCACTAAAGTACCCTGCTCCCCCGCCAATATCTAAGACAGTTTTATTTTGCAATTCAGTATAATTTGAAAGTAAGCCTAGCCCATCTTGAGCCAAAAAACCGTAAAAAGAATCCGGGTCTTTCTGTTCTAACCTAAAAGCTTTCAATAAGCGGATAGTAGTTGCTATATTTCGTTTACTCTTAACGTTCATTTACAGGATCAAAGTTTACTTATCTGCGTCTACAGTTCCGAATATGTCAACACGTTAGAGACTACTACTCAAATTAAACGGTCAAAACCTGAATGTCAGATAAGAAATAATTTATTAGATAGTTTAATACAAATTGGCACACGCCCTATTGAAACAATATCGGTATTCAATTCAATTAAAACAAGTATTAGTTCGGCCTGGCAAATATACCCAAATTTACATATGACTTTTATTAACGACTTTTATTAACGACTTTTATTAACGACTTTTATTAATGTAACAGTCATACTTTGTTTGCGAAACTACTATGTCTGTTAATTATATGAACTTTTCTGACTCTTGACAGTAAAGCTTCAATAGTTACGGAACCTAAAATAACCCAACTTATTTCAAAACTTGCCCGATACCGCTGATTACCATAAATTAGTGCGGCAACTAAAACAGTAAGGATGATAGCCGAGGTTAATGGCGCAATTGGAACCTTTCGCCTAATTAAAAGAACTATGCCGCATAAAGCCAAGGGTGTCATAACCCAAAATACCCAGGTATCAAGCTTTGCGGCGATTAGTGCCCACCCTTCCGTAGTATCTAAAGACTCTTGTTGAGAAGGATTCCAAATGGCAAACATTCTCAACTCCCTAACTAATACGACAAAAGGAACTCTGGATTCATGTTGCTTAACAAAATCAATTGCCACCTGACGCAAGTAGACATCAGCTGCGGCTTGTCCGGTGGGCATTGGCAAATTTTCAGCACAATTATAGTTCCAATATCCTGTAAACGGTCCATAATATGTAGCATAACAGTTAGCAGTTTCTAAAGTAATACCTGATTCGGTAGAAAGAAATTCTGGATGATGAAAGGAAGTATACACGTGGATCGACCACGGAGCAATAGTTGCAAGAGTCGTGAGCCCCACAACAATTAACGAAAAGAACTTCTTTTTTAAAGAGATACCTTTCACACGAAGTACAACTGGAAGTACCATGAAAGCCAATAAGGTAATCTGTTCTGATCTTGCCAAAACTGTGCATCCGATTAAAAATCCCAATAAAATAGCTTTCTTAAAACTGGGATGCTTAATATAGTGGTAGCAAACAAGTATACAAAGAGCAACCAAGAGACATTCGGTCGGTTCTGCTAACCCGGTACCGTCATATACCCAAAATCCAGGATAAAAGATACCAATTAGCGCAGCGATTATCCCCATGTTAACTGATCTTATTTGCTTAGCTATATAGCCAACAACAACAACAAGAACCGAGCCCAAAAAACAGTTTATAACAATTTGTTCACGGATAGTCTGAAGTCCAAGCCAGTCTCCAACTGCTAATATTATCGACCACATCGGAGGATGTGATGCTGTAGGAATTGATGTACCGGGAATAGTGGGCCAATGAAAATGCGAGAGATCTGTAGCAAAAATCCTATAAAAAAAATAGTCACCGCCAGCCTGCTGATCCCAACGATAGTTATATATATATATCAATCGAACCGCAAATGCAACTACAAAGAATAAACCCATCAATGTAGCAAACTTTATATTGATCTGTCTTACAGAAGATTCTTTAAATAGCTCTTTGGGCTGCGGTACCTCTCCGTATTTTTCGTCCACCCACCAACCAGTAAAGAGATCGTCTTTTTCAGGTGGATTAATAAGATCTGGAGAGTTGTCAAGTAGTGTAGACATTTACGAAAGATCCATTTTTAAAACTAATCCATTTAGCTATATGCGTCGTTTTCGGTTTGCCCAATATTAAAAATCGGCGCATTTCTTCCCGTGGAATTATCGCTTTTCATTTCGTGATAGTCGGTATCGACGTTAACCGACCAGATGTTATTTTGCTGTCCAAATATATTTTCAACTGCAAGCATAGCAGTATACATTGAATGATCCTGATTATTATATCTATGCATTCCGTTTCTACCTACTGGAAAAACGTTTACAAGGTTTTCGTCAATCCACTTTTTTATAATATCCAAGTTTTGTCTATAATCCAAATCATAGACCGGATATGCATTAACCATTTTAACTACGTAGCCGTGATCGATAAGTTCATTCTTAACTAAATTTAACTGAGACAACTCAGTCTTTGCCATTGAAATTAACTCATCGTCGCTCATTTGCCAAATTTGATCATCTTTATTCACGAAATATTCTAAACCAAGACAAGTGGTGCCTTCTTTAACCATTGAAGATGACCAAGCACCGTAATTCTGGATACGTCCGATCTTTACTTCAGGATAGTGTATGTAGATCCAATTATCAGGAAAGGGAAACGGGTCATTTACCACTAAAGCGACCAATAAATGATCTCTGAACCTCAATTTTTTTGCCGCCGATACCACTTCGACTGGAGCCGACGGATTTAAATTTATGATCAAATCCCTGAGTGGCATTGAAGAAATAAAATTGTCAAGATCGATTCTTTCTAAATCTCCTTGAGAATTTTTTACCGTTACAGCAAAGGCTTTGTTATCTTTGTGAAATATTTCAATCACGCTTGATTCAAATTTAAGATCAGCGCCGTTTTTTAAACATAAATCAGCTACGGTTTCCCACATCATACCTGGCCCCAACTTAGGATAAAGAAACTCTTCAATCAAACTTGTCACCGATTTCTTACTTTTAAATATGTTAATCGAGTGCAAAAACATGTTTATAACAGATAAATTTTTTATCCTCTGTGCTGCCCAATCCGCTTGTATTAATTTCGCATCGATCCCCCAGACCTTTTCTGTATAAGATTTAAAAAAAGTATAATAAAGGCGCCAACCAAATTTATATGCCACATAGTTTTCGTAGTTAGACATGTCAGCTGGTGGTCTAATTTTTACATAAAGTAAAGATATTAGACACTTTATGCTCTCGACAAGCCCCAGTGTCTTTAGTGCTTTAACTGGTTGCAAAGGATAGTCAAAAAACTTACCTTGGTAGTAGATCCTACTTAGTCTCGGACGAATTTGAAAGTCTAAGTTATCAGGCAAAATATCGTGCCAAAAATCTTCAACTGGCTTCACTTTAGTAAAAAATCGATGTCCTCCTATATCAAACCGCCACTGATCACGTACTACTGTTCTAGAAAGACCTCCGGGTACGTCATCGGATTCGATTACGATAGGCTTAATACCTCTTTTTATCAGCTCATAGCACGCAGTAAGACCAGCTGGACCAGCTCCTGCGATTATTACTTTATTTCCTAATTCCACTGCAACTAATTACTTAATAATCTAATCACTTAACAAACTAATTACTTAATAGCTTGTACTTATGATTTGCTATAATCCATTCTAAACAATGCAATATGGAGGGAACGACAAGCACCGTTAAACTTTGATTTTAAAAAGCATACTAAAACTGTTAATTTACCTAATTCGCATTAGATTTAAAAACTAGTTAATTATCTGATAACGTAATCACAATTGGGCAGTCACTTACTACAGAGTTTCTAGCCCTTAAAAGAATAAAGTTAACTGTATAGACTCAAAACAATACACTTCTCAAGAAGGATCATGTTAACAATTATCTAACGTGAATTTACTTGGGTTAATTCAACTATGTCCCATAAGCGACATCCCTTTGGCCCTAAAGTCTGTAATAATAGTAATTGTAATAATAATGTTCGTGACAATAATGTTCGTGACAATAATGTTCGTGACAATAATGTTCGTGACAATAGTAACTGGACTTCCATTAAAAGTAGTTAACTTTAATCCGAAAATTAAAAATTAATTAATATTTGAAAATGTAAACTCAGGAATAAACCTCCATATAGGTTGCAAAATTAACTTTTTCTTCTAGATCTCAAAATAGTTTTTAAAAGTTAAGTATGAGATCCAAAGTCAAAGTGATATCTTAAAAGTAAGGTTCTTTTTTATATCAACGAACTAAGAACAACCCGAAAATTAAATATACACTTAAACGCAATAGACTTAACTAATATGGCATTCAAGAACTTTTAATCTATATCACCGCTACGTCGCTGAGGCAGATAGATGCTTGCGCACATTCCACCCTGTTCTAAATCACTCAACTCAATTGTACCGTTAAGAGATTCGATCATAATTCTAGCCATATACAAGCCTATGCTCAACCCATCTTTATTTTGTTCGGTATTTGGCCCTTCCCTATGAGAGAGCGCTTTCCATAGCTCATTCGGATCTTTGCCCTGCAAACCGGGTCCCTTATCCGTTATCTCTATCCACAACTCGTCATCTTCGTTTATATCTGCGTCAATTGCCACTACCTCGTTGTTAGAAAACTTTATTGCGTTGTCCAAAAGTGCAGTAATTGCAACCACCAATCTGTCAACCGATGTGGTAACTTGAAGATCTTCTGGTATTCTCACATCAACATTAACATTATTGCTATTTTTTTCAAGTTCGAGAGTGACTTTATGTACTACTTCAGAAAGAAATGCCCTCTCAAGTATTTCTCTTTCAAACACGAAGGTAGGATCAGTTTGAACTTTATACCATTCATCCACTGCCGATAGAATTCTGTCAACTCTGTCAACCTCAACTTCAATAGCCCCCGAAAATATAGGCTTGTCGCTACGTCTTATACCCCAATCTGTCTCGGCAACTTTTTGGAGTGTTGAATGAAGCTCAGTCAGTGGCTCTTTTAAAGCTTTTGCCTGTGTTTCTGCCAAATTATCCCTAAGTTCAATTTTCCCCTCAAGCAACTGTACTGCCCATTTTAAATTTGCTACATGTTTTGACATGGCAAGAATTAAATCTTGTACTGGTACCGGAATTGTACTTTCGCCGTGTCTGACGACATCAACGGCCTCTTGAGCCACCTGAGATAACTTCGAATTTGATTTATTTGCCAAAACTTACACTCTCTAAATTTATTATTTCCTAAAACTTGATTTTATCATTAACTGTAGAAGATTTCAAGCCTAGAGTAGTTGTTGTAACAGATTTTTCAAAGAATGTTACTTTAAACAATAACGTTCTCTTCTACAAGATCTACGATGGCTGTACTTTGACTACATCCTTCCTTCGCCTCTGAGGTAGAATGATAGTAACAACCGCCCCTGTTTTTTCGCTATTTTTCAGATTGACAGTTCCTCCTAAGGATTCTGCCATCATTCTTACTAAAAATAGACCTAGACCTAGTAAGGGTGCCCACTCCTGATTTTCTGAAATAACTTGAGGCTTCGGCAAAAATAAAAGCTCTGGATCGATATTTTGAATTCCTGGGCCGTTATCTCTAATTTCAATTTTTAAATCTTGTTGAATATTAATTGAAGCCTCCAGCTCCACCTTCCCGTTGCCTCCGTGTCGAAAAGCATTTTCTAGTAAGGCAGTAATGATTGCCGCTAACCTAGCTGGGGCCGTAGTAACTAAAAGTCCATCAACTCCGCTAATATTTAGTCTCGATTTATCAATTGTGGATCCGACTTCGCTAACTGCGCGATTGACCACCGACTTTAGGTCAACCTTTTGCAGCGCTTCACGCGGATACAAAATAGTAGGGTCAGTAGAAGCAGACAACCAGTCGCCGATAGATTGCACCGCCCGTTTTATTTGGTTCGAACACTCATTAATTTCGCGACCCAATTTCTTAATCTCAGGATCAGTGCTCCGATCAGATATATCTTTTAGCCGATTAAACGTATTCATGACATCCCTAAATGGTGTCCTGAGGGCTTCGGCTTGCACTTCTGCCAAGGAGTTTCTCAAAGAAATTTTGCCTTCCAATACACCAACTGCCCATTTTAAGGAAGCTATATGATTTGATTGAGCAGTTAACAGGTCCGCAACTATTTGCGCTCTGCCAGTCTGCTCCTTGATAGATGGTCCTTTATCTGGATTTTTGATTTCAGTCACGTATTTATTTTAAACCTAATTTTAATAATAATCAAATAAAATTTACTTAAACTTGCCAAACTTCAAACATTTAAGAATATTTAATCCACAACAGTATCATGTAAATCTTACACTAATACTTATAATCCTGCCTAGATTCAGCTTTTATATAACTTAATCAAATATCAATTACAACTCAATATTTAATAAACGGACGGCGATTACATATGACCTACTGAAATCACAAATATTTTCCATCTTAACATTTATAATCATGAAGAACGATATTTTCGATTATGCACAAGAGTTGGTCTACAAAACCGACTCAAATTTAAGGTTATAGCAATTACTAATTCAGCCTATCGGCAAATTGAATTCATACAATCATAGATGCCTTCAGGCACTTGAATAACCAATTTCAACTTTAATTGTATTATGGATCAAATTCACATTTTCTAGTTGCTGTTCTCGTCGGTAAGTGAATCATAATTCTTTCTTAAAAATCGGCTCATCTCTTCGTAACTGCGCCTAATCAACTGATCTGTATGGGAAAAGTCTTTCCAATTTAAATTATAAGGACCAGCAAATTCTCCTACTAAAACCTCGATTCCTTCAGGTAAATTATTCAATTCTCGTTTCAATCTGGCTGCTATGGCTACCCCGAAAGATTCAATTATTGTCTCAATTGGGCGATCTGGTAATGGTTTATTTATCTCAACGGTATTACAACTTAAGAGAAAAATACTAGTAGCTCCCAGTTCTAAGGCCTTAGATATCGGAGCATCATTTAATACCCCACCATCAACCAAATTCATATTGTCAATGGTAATAGGAGGAAAAATACCTGGTAAGGCGGTTGAAGCTAAAAGGGGATACATTAAGTCCCCGCTGTCAAACCATACCTCGTCTCCAGTATTAAATGACGTAGCGCCCACGTAAAGAGGTAATTTCAAGTCTTCAAACTTTACCTTAGCTAACATACTATTTATAATATGTTTTAACCCAGAGTTGGAATAAACGGATCTCCGCTTTTCTGCGAATCTAATCCCACCGAACAGTGAGCTAGAGCTGAATACATCTTCAGTTTTAAGGCTTAACCACAGATCTTTCAGATCCGATACTCCCTGTAAGGTAGGGTTATTGGCAAATCCAGCTGCATTCAACGCTCCTACGGAACAGCCTACAAGAAAATCGAATCTAAATCCATACTCAATTAGTGCTTGAAGCATCCCGATCTGGGCAGCGCCTTTATTACCACCACCACTAAATACCAAGGCAGTTGGTCCACCAACCGATCTTCTTTTTTTATATTTCGGTCTCACCGAACTTAAAGGCTGTCGTGTTATAGATTCGGATCGATAAATCTTAACTAAATCTGTCTCAACGGCCTTTGAAAGCTGAAATTCTTTACTGAAAGCTTTTAATTTAGACTTAACTATCACATTCCACCATGCTCGACCGTAATAGGACTAAACTTCCCAAATTCATTTTCCCAAAGTCTTTTTCCCAAAGTCTTTTTCGAAATTACATTGTTGTACATAATCTTTTCTATCTGTTAGTTTTATCGATTGTTACTTACCGCTTATCCAAGAGCCTATAATTCAGCCAACAGATATTCGGTACAATTTCGTCTTATAAATACTCTCATCTAGGATAATAACCGCAACTTTATACATTGACTTTTTTAAGATCAAATAACTTATGGTGTAAATACCATTAATCTCAATTAATCTACTTAAAATAGATAGTTTGTGATGTTACATTTTCAATCTCGCTAACTAGTACATCGTTTGGTTTCAAGTATATAGCAGGGGATCTTGAATATCCAACACCTACCGGAGTGCCTGTAAATATAAGGTCACCGGGAAATAGCTGTAATATACTCGAAAGATATGAAATAAGCTCATTAACGTTAAAGATCATTTGCGAAGTTGATGAATCCTGTAAAATCTTTCCGTTTAACCTTGTTTTAATTTTTAAGTTATTGACCGAATCAATTTCGTCCAAAGTAACCAGTTCTGGACCGATCGGTGCGAACCCAGGAAACGATTTCCCCAATGAAAAGTGATTTCCGTTTGCAAACTGAAGCGTACGCTCTGAAAGATCCTGCCCAACGGTGACTCCAGCTACATACTCCAACGCATCTGAAACTGCTACATTCCTACAACTCTTTCCGATTACTACAGTCAGCTCATTCTCATAATCTACTGTTTTGCTAGGTAGACTAATAGATGCATTAGCTCCTGTAATACATGACTGAAATTTAGTAAATACGACAGGGCTTTTTGGAATCGGTAATCGCATTTCTTTGGCATGATCAATGTAATTTGTTCCTATAGCAAAGACCTGTTTCGGAAATATAGATACTGGATCAAACTTTACATCGCTTCTAATTTCTTCTGATTTATAATTATTAAGATTAATATTGCTTAGTAATGGTTGAATGTTTGCCCAATGGTCATAAATCGTTGCTGAACTTAATTCTAAATTTTCCAAGTTAGAACCTTGAACTAAATCGTCCAGCTTATAATAAATCGAATTAGATTTTTTAACATAAACCGAATCACTGTAGAAAACTAAACGCATTGTGCATCCTCATCAATTTAACTGATCAGATTCATTTTAGCTTTAAAGCTATTATTCTGTTCAATCTTTTAAACTCATTAAGTCACATCTTTGTAAATTAACAGCTAGTTAGAA